>CAYTQA010000219.1:0-462 GCA_964439495.1 uncultured Terriglobales bacterium
CAAGCGGTCGCCAGCCGCACAATCTCCTCCGGCGGCATCTTGCGAATGGTTCCGACGACAAAGCCGGCAAGGGTAGCATCGCCGCAGCCTACGGTAGAGACCGGGGAGAGCGCCGGCGGCCTCGCGATGAGCGCAGCGGAACCTCTGGCGTTCATCCAGGCAAGCCCATCTTTTCCATAAGAGATTGCCGCGCTGCGTGCTCCCTGAGCAATAAGCCATCGAAGCATGTCCAGAGTTGATTCGGACTCAGACTCAGACTTGCGCTCCGATTTGGATTTTAATTTGAATCCTGATTTTGACTCGGATTCGGACTCGGATCCAATTTCAGATTTGAATTCTGATTTTTCTGATCCAGGTTTGGATTTAAACCTGGATTCCGGCCCGCTCTCATCACTTTCTTCATGCCTTCTGGCGGCTGCCGCTTCGTGATGGTTGATCTTTACAAAATCCGGCCCGGAGGCG
>CAYTQA010000219.1:472-5515 GCA_964439495.1 uncultured Terriglobales bacterium
GCGGCCGGCCGCTGCTGTCAACAAATACCTGATGCCCGAAGCGATGCGCCAAGTCGGTGATGCGCGCATATAGATCGTCCGGAGCGCCGGGAGGCAGGGAACCCGAGAGCACGATTGCCGCGGGCTTATGTTGTTCAAAGAGATGGTCGCAATGCGAGAGCAGCGCCTCGACCTCTTCGCGGTCCACGCCTCCTCCCGGCTCCAGAATCTCGGTAATGGCCCCGCTCTGCTCGATGATCTCCAGATTCATGCGGGTCGCGCTATTGGTGAGGACAGCGTGGACCGGTATTCCCATGGTCTCCAGGCCGCGTTCGCATTCCTCTCCGGTGGCGCCACCAAGAAAGCCGGTCCATTGAACGTCCGCCCCAAGCGTGCGGGCGACAAAGGCAACGTGCGCGGCCTTACCTCCAGCCCGCGGGAGAACGTCACGGGCGCGGTTGACCGCTCCCACATGCAGGCGATCCAGGCGCATTCGCCGGTCAATCGCAGGGTTGGCGCTGACGCAGATGATCATCTTGGGATGAGTGCCTCGGGCCAGCACGTCAGGAGCGACGCGAAGCCCGAGTCAATGGCAAGAGGGAATTATTCCTTCAGCTTTTTGCGCTCGCAGGCGTCCACTACCTTGGTGGGATCGACGGCGTCGTTGTCCACCTGCATTTCGATTACCTTGCCGGATTTGTCGATCAGGTAATTGGCGCGGCGCGCGGCCAGCATCTTAAGGCCGTGAAGGTCGTATTCCTTGGCCAATCCGTATTGTTTTATGACCTCGCGGTCCCAGTCGCTGAGCAGGGGAAAATCCACATTGATCTGCTTGGCCCAGGCCCCATTCGAAGGAGGACTATCGACGCTTATACCCAGCACCTGGGTATCGGCAGCTTCCAGGCGTTTGAGGTTGGCCTGAAAGTTCTGCATCTGCTTGGTTCAACCCCCGGTAAAGGCGAAGATATAAAAGGCCAGGGCCACATTCTTCTTGCCCCGAAAATCGCTTAAGGAGACAATCTTGCCGTTCTGGTCCAACAGCTTGAAGTCCGGCGCCATGTCCCCAACTTTGATCTTTGGAGCTGGGGCCGGGGCCGCCGCGGCCTTGGTATCCGCCGCTCCCGCGGAGCCGCAGATCATGAGAAGCGAGAGGAACAGCAGAATTGCGGTGCGTGCTTTCATCTTTCTTGTCCCTTTATGTCATAACCAACAACAGATCGCGGAATTCCCGCATCCGCGAAGAAAAAGAATGAGGTTTAAGACGCCACCATTTTAAGCTAATCTGGCAGGAAAGCAATGGATTTACAATGTGGGCGGACAGGCTTACAGTGCACATAGTTTCAGGGACGTAGAAGGAGTCTTCTATCGCGATCGGAAGCGATCCAGCGGCGGCTGAAAAAGGCAGGGAGCCACGCCGTAAGGCCTCAAGCGATGAAGGGCGGCCCACCCATGGTGGCGCCCCTCCCGCAGCGAGCGATGCCCCCTCCGGCGAGAGCTCGCGTCCGCCGGAGAAGTATCAGCGCATCCTGGATGCGGCCATTGAGGTGATCGCGCAGAAGGGTTTTCATAACAGCCGGGTCTCGGAGATCGCGCAGCGCGCCGGGGTAGCGGACGGCACGATTTATCTTTACTTCAAATCCAAAGAGCAGATCCTGATGTCCGCCTTGGATAGCGCCTTTCAGGCATTCCTCAGCCGGGCGAGGAAGGAGCTGGCGGGCACGGAAAGTCCGGCGGTGCGTCTGCGGAAGCTGGCAGCGCTGCACCTGAACGCGCTGGCCGCCAATCGAAGCCTGGCGGCGGTCCTGCAGACGGAACTGCGGCAAAGCGCAAAGTTTCTGGCGGAATTTTCGCAACGCGACTTGAAAAATTATTTCAACCTGATCCGCGAGATCGTCCGTGAAGGCCAGCAAAGCGGGTTATTTCGCGAAGATATTCCGGACAAGATCTTCGCCGCCTGCTTCTTTGGCGCGCTGGATGAACTTGTAACCACCTGGGTTTTAAGCGAGCATCCTTATGACCTGACGTCGGCCGCCGGTCCGGTGGTAGACCTTATGTTTCGAGGCATGGAAAATAGACCCTGATATGCCGGCATTTACGACCCTCACTCAACTTTTTCTCGCCGCCATCGAACGCGACCTGCCGCGCGTCATGATGTTACGGGAAGACAACATTGGAAGATTGCCAGCCACGCCGGGCGGCCATTCCGGCTGGCGAAGCATCTCGTCGCGGGAGCTTTACCAAAGGGTGCGTGGGACGGCGCAGACGCTGCGCTCGTGGGGCATCCAAAAAGGGGACCGAATCGCGATTCTGGCGGAAAACCGTCCGGAGTGGGCGATCGCGGACTTCGCCTCCATGGCGATAGGCGCGGTGGATGTCCCCATCTATCCCACTTTGACCGCGGAACAAACGGCCTTCATTCTGCAGGATTCGGAGGCGCGTGTGATCTTCCTCTCCACCCTGGCCCAGCTCAAGAAGGTGCAAGGCATACGAGGTCAAACCAAGATCGAGAAGATCGTGGTGATGGACCAGACGTCAGAGCCTGATGTCCTCCACATGAATACGCTTATGCCGGAGCCCGCCCCGGCCTCGGTCCCCTGGCGCGATCAGGCGTTCGATGCCCAGCTTGGGGCGACCTCCCCGGAAGACCTGGCGACCATCATCTATAGCTCCGGGACGACGGGGACCTCGAAGGGCGTGATGCTGACCCACGGCAACATTGCTTCCAATCTGGCCTATTCGCTGGAGGCCTTCCGGTGGTCTGCGAGCGATCTGGTGGTTTCTTTTCTGCCGCTCTCTCACATTACGGCGCGGCATCTGGATTATGCGTGCTTTCAGTATGGCGTCACCCTGGCCTACTGCCCGCAGTTTGATCTACTGCCCCAGGCTTTAAAGGAGATCAGGCCGCATATCTTTGTCGCCGTTCCGCGCGTCTATGAAAAGGTCCGGCAGGAGGTCGAGAGAAAGACGGCGACCGGCATCAAGCATCGGCTGTTTGTGTGGGCGTTGGGAGTTGGCCGCCAGCATCGCGCCGAGGTCCTGCAGCGAAGAGTTCCCGGCTCATTGGCATGGAAGCTGGCGGACCGGCTCGTCTTTTCAAAGATTCGTGCAGGGTTTGGAGGACGCGTTCACACCTTTATTTCGGGTGGAGCTCCCCTGGGGCTGGAACTGGGAGAGTGGTACGCGAATGCGGGAATCCGAATCCATGAAGGCTATGGGCTTACCGAAACTTCGCCGGTGATCGCGCTGAATAATTCCAGGGACTACAAGCTGGGCACGGTGGGCAAGCCGCTGCCCAATGTGGAATGCCGCATCGCCGCGGATGGGGAATTGCTGGTCCGCGGCCCATCCATTTTCAGGAGCTACTGGAAAAATCCGCAAGAGACGGAGCGGGCATTCGAGGATGGCTGGTTCAAGACCGGCGATATCGGCGAGATTGACAGCGACGGCTTCCTCAAAATCACCGACCGCAAGAAAGACCTGCTCAAGACCAGCGGAGGAAAATTTATCGCTCCGCAGCCCATAGAGAACCGGCTCAAGGGCAATGCGCTCATCGCCTTTGCCTGCGTGATCGGCGACCGGCGCAAATTCGCCAGCGTCCTCATCGCGCCTCATTTTTCCATGCTGGAAGATTGGGCGCGGGCGAACCAGGTGCCTTATCAGTCAAGGCTGGACTTGGTCCGGAACGCGCGCGTTCGCGCTTTGTATGAAGGCATCGTGAAGGACCTCAACAAGGAATTGGCGCAGTTCGAGAAATTAAAAAAGGTCCTGCTTGCCCCCGACGAGTTTTCGATTGAGTCGGGCGAAATTACCCCAACGTTGAAACTCAAGCGCAGGGTGGTAGAGGCAAAATACAAAAATCAGATTGACGCATTGTATGCGGAAGGAAGTTCCATTCCGGAATCCATCGTTGTATCCTGATCCACCGAAAACGTTGCACAGAAGGAGAAGCAGCAGATGAGACTCGTTTCCCGGCCTCTCGGCAGTCTGGTACTCTTCGCAACTCTAATCTCTCTCCCGGCATTCGCGGACAATTTACAGGCGCAACTTGATGCCATGGCAAAGGCGCACAAAGGCAAGGTCGCCCTCTATGCCCGGAACCTGAAGACCGGAGAGACGGTGCAGATCGATCCGGACCGTCCGGTAAAAACAGCCTCGGTCATCAAGCTCACAATTCTGGTGGAGGCGTTTAACGAGATCAAGGCAGGGAAGCGCAGCCTGGCGGACAAGATCGTCATGCGTAAGGAGGACCAGGTGCTCGGTTCCGGCGTCCTCGCGTTTTTCGACACGCCAATGACGCTCACGCTCAAAGACACGCTGACTCAGATGATTATCGAAAGCGACAACACGGCCACCAACCTGATGATCGATCTTCTCGGGCGCAAGGCCGTTAATGACAACATCGCGGCGATGGGCCTGAAAAACACTTATTTATATAAGAAGATTGGCCGTCCTGCGGAGTCAGGTGTCCCTCCGGACCAGAAGCAGTTTGGCATTGGCAAAACCACAGCCCGCGAGATGGCGATGGTAATAGCGAGCATCGCGCGCTGCGACCTGAAGGACCAGAAATTATGCCATGACATGCTTTATATGCTGCGCAACCAGCAGTACCGAAACTGCATTCCGCACTACCTGGAAGCGCAGGATACATCCGAGGAACTTTCCATGATTGCCAACAAGACAGGGTCGCTGGACGAGGTGCGCAACGATGTGGGGATTGTCTATTCCAAGGCTGGCCCCATCGTCATCTCCGCCTTCACCTATGACAATCAGGACCAAAGCTGGAACGCCGAGAATGCCGGGGAGTTATTGATCGCCCACATGGCAAAAGCCATCGTGAACGCATGGTCGCCCGAAGGTCTGGCCCGGGAATTTCCTCAAAATCTGGAATGATTTTCTCTGCAAGCGGATTCGGCAGTGCCGTTCATTTAATAAGTTAAGTAAAAGCAATAAGTAAAAAAGCCCTGCAAAATTTGTGACACAATACTGGGCGGAGGTCCAATGCGCGCCTTCATAACAATCATATTGTTTTCCTCTCTGCTGTGTGCCGGTGAGCAGGACCCATCC
>CAYTQA010000220.1:0-5481 GCA_964439495.1 uncultured Terriglobales bacterium
CCTCGACATGCCTTACGGCGATGTAGACCGCATCGCCAAGATGGTGCCCACCACCCTCAACGTGACCATCGAAGATGCGCTCAAAGATTCCGCGCAGTTGCAGGCCGCGTATGAGAGCGATCCGCAGGTCAAAGAGCTGATCGATACCGCCCGCAAGCTTGAGGGCCTGGTGCGAAACTCCGGGGTCCATGCCGCCGGAGTGGTGATCTCTCCGCAGCCGCTGACCAACCTGGTCCCGTTGCATAAAACCAAGAACGACGAAATTGTGACCGCCTTCGATATGAAGGCCGTGGAGAAGCTGGGCCTGCTCAAGATGGACTTTCTTGGGCTTACCACGCTCACCATTCTGGACGATGCGTTAAAGCTGATCGAGCAGACGACTGGCCAAAAAATCGATCTCGCAACCCTGCCGCTGGACGACAAAGAGACCTACGAAAAGGTCTTTCACAAGGGACTCACCTCGGGCGTCTTTCAGTTTGAATCGGGCGGCATGAGGGATGTGCTGCGCAGGTACCAGCCAACCTCCATCGAGGACCTTACGGCGCTGAACGCGCTTTACCGTCCCGGTCCAATCCAGGGCGGAATGATCGACGACTTCATCGACCGCAAACATGGCCGCAAGAAGGTCGAATATGAGCTGCCCGAACTGGAAGAAATCCTGAAGGAGACCCTTGGAGTCATCGTCTATCAGGAACAGGTGATGCAGATCGCAAACCGGCTTGCCGGCTACTCGCTGGGAGAAGCCGACCTGCTCCGCCGCGCGATGGGAAAAAAGATCGCCGAAGAGATGGCCAAGCAGCGGGAGCGCTTTGTAAAAGGCTCTCTGGAGCGAGGGCTTCCGGAAAAGAAAGTCGTAAGAATCTTCGACCTGATGGAGCAGTTCGCGGGTTACGGATTCAATAAGTCCCACTCCGCGGCCTACGCCCTGCTGGCCTATCACACGGCATATTTAAAGACCCATTATCCGGTCGCCTTCATGGCGGCGCTGCTGACCTCGCAGACCGGCGATACCGATAGCGTGGTGAAATACATCAATGAATGCAGGGAGATGGGGATCGAGGTGCTCCCGCCGGACATTAACCGCAGCGACGCCAACTTCACGCCGGATGAAAACGCAATCCGCTTCGGCCTGGCGGCGATCAAGAACGTGGGACACAATGCCATTGAGTCCATCGCATCCGCCCGCCGCGAGCTCGGGAGATTTACTTCTTTCTTTCAGTTTTGCGAAAAGGTCGATCTCCGCCTGCTGAACAAACGCGTGCTGGAATCGCTGATTAAAAGCGGGGCCATGGACGCGCTGGGGAAGCGCTCCCAGCTCATGGCCGTGGCCGATCGCGCCATGGAGCGCGCGCAAAAAGCGCAACGAGACGCCGAATCCGGACAGCATGGCCTCTTTGGCGTCTTTCATTCTCAGGAGCACGCCGCGCCTCGGGATGAGCTGCCCAATGTTCCCGACTGGGACGAATATCAGCGGCTCTCGGCGGAGAAGGAGATCCTGGGATTCTTCATCACCGGACATCCGCTGGATAAATACAGGGAAAAGCTGCAGGCCCTGAGCGCGCTGGATTCGGAAGCCATCTGCGCCATGAAGCAGAGCACCGGCAAGGAAGAGATTTCGACCGCCGGTCTGCTGGGCGGCCTGCGCGTGGTGAAATCGCGCAAGGGCGACCTTTATGCTCAGGGCACGCTCGAGGATATGACGGGAAAGGTAGAAACCATCATCTTTCCCGAAGCCTACAAGAGGCTGGCGGACAAGTTGAAAATCGAGGTCCCAGTGTTTGTCCGGGCCAGTGTGCGCGTGGAAGAGGGATCGAATCCCAAGCTGGCCATCTCGCAAATCACCCCGCTCGATGAGGTGAAGGTAAAGCTGCCTCGCTCCTTGCGCATCCGCATCCCTCTGGATGAGGCCCAGGCTGAGACCGTGGACGCCCTGTACAACCTCTGTATGGAGCGCAAGGGCGAGTCCAAGCTCCTGTTTGACCTGGAGCGTACCAATGACTTTATGGTCGTAATGGAGGCGGATGGATATAATGTGACTCCAGATAGGGCTTTCATCGCGCGGGTCGAGGACCTGTGCGGACGCGGCAGCGTGCGCGTGATCGATTAGCCCGGTTAACCGAAAACAAGGACGGCATGGATTCAACGGCAAAGGCGCAAAAGGACCTCGAATCGATAGAGAAGCAGATTGAGCATCTGGAGTCGGTTGCGGGAGAGAACCAGGACGCCCGGTCCCAACTTCGCCGGCTGCATGCTCAGGTGGATGCATTGCGGGAGCAGATCAATGCCAGCTTCAGCGCCTGGCAGAAGACCGAACTGGCCCGGCATCCGCAGCGCCCGTACCTGCTCGATTACATTCAGCACATCTTTACCGACTGGAGCGAGATCCACGGCGACCGCCGCTTCGGCGACGATCCGGCGCTGCTGTGCGGGATGGCCCGCTTCCAGGGAGAAGAAGTCCTCGTAATCGGAAACCAGAAAGGCCGCGACACTAAGCAGAAGGTCTATCGGAATTTTGGCATGGCCAATCCTGAAGGTTTTCGCAAGGCCCTGAGGGCGATGAAATTGGCGGAAAAGTTTCAGCGTCCTGTATTCAGCTTTGTGGACATTCCGGGCGCATATCCGGGGCTGGGAGCCGAAGAGCGCGGCCAGGCCGAGGCCATTGCGATGAACTTGCGCGAGATGTCGCGCTTGGGCGTACCCATTGTGGCGATGGTCACCGGCGAAGGGGGTAGCGGCGGCGCGCTTGGCATCGCGGTTGCCGACCGCGTGCTGATGATGGAAAACTCCATTTACTCGGTCATCTCTCCCGAGGGGTGCGCTTCCATCATGTGGCGCGACGCCACCAAAAAGGAAGTTGCCGCGCAGGCGCTTAAAATCACCGCAACCGACCTGCAGGAGCTGGGCTGCATTGATGCCATCGTCCCGGAGCCGGAGGGTGGAGCGCACACCGACCATCCGCGCGCGGCGGCCCTGGTCGCGGAAGCGCTCCAGCAGCATTTAAGCGAGCTTAAATCGCTCCCGACAGATCAACTCCTGGAGACCCGTTACCAGAAGTTCCGGAGCATCGCGCAGTTTTATACCCAGGCTGCCGCTACCGCCTCCTAATATGGCAATCGCCTGATCTTTCCCAGCTCGCGATGCTGGTATTGCATACCGATCTTTCGATCGCCTATAAGGCGCTGTAACAATGATGAGGCTTGTTCCTTTCGTAATTGCAGGCGTCTGGTGGGTTACGTAAATTGTGCTATAGTTCGCAGCTACTATGCCTATAGTCCCGGTATTTGGCATTGGCTTTATTCTTCAGGCGATCGCCGTGCTCCACTTCATCCGGCGGCGTCCCGACATGTATTGGCTCTGGATTATTATTTTGGGCAGCGGTCTGGGCGCGTTTATTTATATCTGTGTCGAGGTCCTGCCGGATTTCCCGCTTCTGGTCCGTGGATTTCAGGTCATCCCGCGCCGCAGCCGGATCAAGCGCATGAAGGCCGTAGTGATGGACAATCCAGCGGCCGGGAATTATGAAGAGCTGGCTTCACTCTACTTTGATGATAAACGCTATCCCCTGGCCCGCGCCTGCTATGACAAGGCCATTTCTTCCCGCACCGATTCCCCTGACCCTTTTTATCGCCGCGCCCTATGCGCCCTCGAGATGCAGGACTACGCCGCTGCCGAGCCTGACCTTCGCCGCGTAATCAATGCCGATCCGGGGTACGATTATCAGCGCGCCAAAGGACTGCTGGGGCATACCCTGGCCAAGCTGGGCCACGCGGAAGAGTCCGAGGCCCTGTTCCGGGACGCGCTGCGCACCTCCACGCTTTCTGAAACCATGACCAACTATGCCGAGTTTCTCTTTCTTCGGGGACGAACTGCTGAGGCGCGTGAATGGGCGCAGCGGGTAATCTCCAAAAAACGCACCTTGCCTGCTTATCTCAAGCGCCACGAGCGACCCTGGTTCCGGCGGGCGGCGGGCATGCTGAAGCAGCTTCCTTCCTAAGTTCCGGGCCGCCCCAGCGCCGCATCATTTACAATCATCTCTTTGAGCGCGTGGAATCATCTTTGCATGGGACAAGCCCCTACATATCAGGAACTCATTCTCCGGCTGCAGGAATTCTGGGCGGAGCGGGGATGCGTCCTGCAGCAGCCTTATGACGTTGAAGTTGGCGCCGGAACGATGGCCCCGGAGACGTTTCTGCGGGTCCTTGGCCCCCGGCCGTACAAGGTGGCTTACGTGCAGCCTTCACGGCGTCCCGCGGATGGCCGCTATGGCGACAATCCCAACCGCCTTTATAAGCACATGCAGCTTCAGGTCGTCCTCAAGCCACCGCCGGAAAACGTGCAGGAACTTTATCTCGAGTCGCTTGGCGCCATCGGCATTGATTTGCGCAAGCATGACATCAAGTTTGAAGAGGACAACTGGGAGTCGCCCACCCTTGGCGCCTGGGGTATCGGCTGGCAGGTGATGCTCGATGGACTGGAAATCACCCAGTTCACCTACTTCCAGCAATGTGGCGGCATCGATCTCGATCCTATCTCCGCCGAGCTGACCTACGGGCTCGAACGGCTCGCCGCTTTCCTTCAGGATGTGGATAGTATTTACGATATCGTGTGGGCGCGCGAACCGGATACCGGCAAGCTGGTGCGCTACCGGGATGTGCGTTACCAGGATGAGCTGCAGATGTCGGTTTACAATTTTGAGGCTGCGGACGTCGAGAAGCTCTGGAAGCACCTGGAACTCTACGAAGCCGAATGCCGTGAACTGGTGGAACGCTTCCAGCGCGAGAGCGCGGAGCATAAAGTCTCTGCCGCGGAACTAAAGCGTTTTCCCGTGCTCGGCGCCTTCGACCTGTGCCTGAAGTGCTCGCATCTGTTCAATCTGCTGGACGCGCGCGGCGCAATTTCCGTGACCGAGCGGGTTGGGGTGATCGCGCGCATCCGGGGGCTTGCCGTCGGGGTAGCCAGGGCCCATCAACAACAGCAGAGCATCGCGACAGAGGCCCCGCAGGCGCAACTCGCAGCCATTTAGACTATGCCAGACTTCCTGCTTGAAATTGGATGTGAAGAAATTCCTGCCCGCATGATTGACGGCGCGCGCGAAGAGCTGCAACGCCGCGTGGGCGAGCTTCTGCAGCGGGAACGCCTGCTGACCGATGGCGACCTTCGGGTGTTTTCCACGCCGAGGCGCCTTGCCGTCCTGGCCCGCTCCGTGGCAAAAAAACAGCCTGACACTGAAGAGCAGCTTACCGGTCCGGCGGTAAAGGTCGCCTACAAGGATGGCCAGCCCACGCCAGCAGCCCATGCATTTGCCAAAAAGGCGGGCGTGGAGGTTTCCGCGCTGGAACGCGCCAGCACCCCGAAGGGCGAGTATCTTACCGCCCGGATGATGCGTCCCGGGCGCACCGCCACCGAGGTGCTCACCGAGTCGCTGCCAAAAGAGATTGCGGCGCTCTACTGGGCGAAGAACATGTATTGGCGGGCGGGCAA
>CAYTQA010000221.1:0-5469 GCA_964439495.1 uncultured Terriglobales bacterium
TCCAGCAGCGCGTCAACACATGTCTCGTGTCTGGGGAATTCCTGAGCCCGAAATTCCCGGCCCTGGAAAATCCGCTTATGAAATGCTCGATTCCCTGGGCGAGAAAGACGGCGTGCATGCGCTGCTGGTGGTGGGTTCGAACATAGCAGTTTCTGCTCCTGATTCCTTAAATATCCAAAAGCGGCTGCGGTCCTCCCTGGATTTTCTCGCGGTCGCCGACTTTTTTCTTTCGGAGACGGCGCAATTAGCCGACGTGGTGTTCCCTTCGGCCCAGTTTGCTGAAGAAGAGGGCACCATGACCAATCTGGAGGGCCGCGTGATTCGACGCAAAGCCGTCGCTACCCCTCCGGGGGATGTCCGTACCGACATTGCTCTGTTGTGCGCTCTGGCTGGCTATCTCGGCAAGCGGAAATTTTTTCCCTACGCCAATACGCGCGAGGTGTTTGAGGAATTGAGGCTGGCGAGCGCGGGCGGCATCGCAGATTATTCAGGGATCACTTATGAAAAAATTGACGCCGCTCACGGAATTTTCTGGCCATGTCCCGCCGATGACCACCCGGGCACGCCGAGACTTTTCCAGGAGACTTTCCCCACTTCCAGCGGTAAGGCAAGTTTTCATGCCGTGCGTCATCAATCCCCAGCGGAAGAGCCAGACGCGCAATACCCGTTTTATCTGACTACTGGCCGGGTCCTTGCGCAGTATCAATCCGGCGCACAGACCCGCCGTGTGGACGAGTTGAATCGTCTGGCGCCGGAGCCTGTCGCGGAACTGCACCCGGATGTGGCCCGCGCACACAGGCTTGCGGAAGGAGCAATGGTGGACCTTGTTACCCGGCGGGGAGTGGCGCGTTTTAAGGTGAAGATTACGCCAGGCATTCAGCACGACACGGTTTTTGTTCCCTTTCATTGGGGAGAGACCCAGGGAATCAACCAACTGACAAATCCTGCTTTGGACCCCATCAGCCTAATGCCGGAATTTAAAGTGTGCGCGGTCCGAATTGAGAATGCCGGGGCTGAGAGACCTCTTGAATGAACGTGGCGAATGAAATCCGCCGGCGCAACAATCACAATTCAGAAGCGTAGAAACACATTCCTGGATACCTGGTTTCACCTACGGATCCAGCAACAGCTTAAGCCTTGTCAGCTCACATATAGGATGCATATGGCAATGCAGGATAATTCCCTGAATCGCAATGGACACTTACCGACGGTGGCAGCTTCTTTTCTGCACTTCGACTTGAGCTTCATGTTATGGGTCATGATCGGGGCACTCGGGATTTTCATTGCGCGTGACTTACATCTCGAGCCCGCCCAGAAGGGGCTGCTGGTTGCTATTCCGATCCTCAGCGGATCGCTGATGCGGCTTCCAGCAGGACTCCTGGCGGACCGTTTTGGAGCAAAGCGGGTCGCGCTCGCGATGCTGGTCTTGTACTTTCTCCCCTTGGGTTTAGGATGGTGCGTTGCTTCCAGCTTGCCCAGACTTCTGTGTGTGGGTTTTTTGCTGGGAATCGCCGGAGCTTCTTTTGCCGTAGCTCTTCCCCTGGCAAGTCGATGGTATCCGCCGGAGAGACAAGGGCTGGTAATGGGAATAGCGGCGGCCGGGAATAGTGGAACTGTAATTGCAAATCTCTTTGCCCCAAAACTAGCTGCTTCCGTGGGTTGGCACAATGTGTTTGGTCTGGCCATGCTTCCCTTGGTGGTGATATCGGCAGCGTTCCTTTTTCTTGCCAGGGAAAGTGGCAATATTCCGTCTCGAACCTCGAAACAGCCATTGCTGGAGATACTCAAAATCTCCGACCTTTGGTGGTTCTGTCTGTTCTACAGCGTTACGTTTGGAGGTTATGTGGGACTCAGCAGCTTTCTGCCAATTCTCTTTCGCGATGAATACCAGCTGTCCGCAATCCACGCCGGTCATTTAACAGCGCTGGCCGCAGTGTTGGGAAGCTGCGTGCGTCCACTTGGAGGCTATTTAGCTGACAAGGCGGGAGGCGTGCGCATGCTCTCCGTGCTGCTTGCCGGGGCAGGCGTGATGTACATGCTGATTGCGATTTCTTCCACTTTGCCGGTTACGGCAGGGTTATTCATGGTTTGCATGCTTTGTCTGGGGATGGGCAACGGAGCTGTGTTTCAATTGGTCCCGCAGCGTTTTGCCGATGAAATCGGAATTGCCACGGGCGCGGTGGGGGCAATCGGCGGACTGGGTGGCTTTGTGCTCCCCATGCTGCTGGGGACCGTGAAACAGTTTACCGGCTCCTATAAGGCAGGATTTATTAGTCTTGCTATTTTTGCCATGGCTTCCACAGTACTACTTCGCGTTTTGGTGCTGGTCCGCGGCGGCTGGCGCCTTTCATGGCGTTTCTCAAGCCAGGATGAAGCCGTCCGGGACTCAATATAACTTTTAGCTATGCGTGCGATAGCTAATTTGCTTGCTGATAAGACACAACTTTTTGAATCATGCGAATCCAAACTATCCATTTCACATCCCGGTCGCTTGTCATTACCCTGAGGGTGATTGGCTAAGGAGGAACGGTTCATGCGGAAGGAGCGGTTGGTCATCATCGGGAATGGCATGGCTGGAGCGCGTCTTGCCGAGGACGTGCTGACTTATGGTGGAGCGGAGCGGTTTGAAATCGTTATGTTTGGGGATGAACCGTATGGAAATTACAACCGTATTTTGCTCTCCAGCGTTTTAGGAGGCAGCCATGATGCCAAGGACATCTTCCTCAATCCGCTCTCCTGGTATGAAGAGAACAAAATAAAGCTGCATGCCGGAGCGCATGTAAGGACAATTGATCGAATTGGCAAGGTAGTCTACAGCGAGAACGGCATTGCCGAAGAATACGACAAGCTAGTGATTGCCACCGGCAGCAGTCCATTTATTCCTCCGATCGCTGGCCTGACGGGAGAGGCGGGCGCGTTAAAGAAGGGTGGCTTTGTTTTTCGCACCCTGGACGACTGCGAAGCGATCACTCACTATTCGAAGCAGGCGAAAAAGGCGGCTGTGATTGGCGGCGGGTTGCTGGGTCTGGAAGCTGCCCGCGGATTGCTGTACATGGGCCTGGAGGTGCATGTAATCCATTTGATGACCCACATCATGGAGATGCAGCTCGATAAAAAAGCGGGCCGGATCCTGCTGCGCACATTGGAAGGAATGGGCCTGCATGTACATTTGGAAAAAAAGACAAGCGCAATTCTGGGAGAAGAGCGCATCCAGGGACTGGCGTTTCATGACGGCTCATCGCTGGAATGTGACATGGTTGTGATTTCCGCGGGGATCCGTCCGAACGCAAAACTCGCCCATGAGTCGGGGCTAAAGGTGGAGCGCGGTATTGTTGTCACGGATGACCTGAGCTGCGTCGAAGATCCAAGCGTCTACGCGGTGGGAGAATGTGCGCAGCATCGCGGGCAAGTTTATGGGCTGGTGGCGCCACTGTGGGAGCAGACCCGGGTCTTGGCGGCGCGGCTCACGGGGAAGGACCCGGGTGCGCTTTATACGGGATCGAAAATCTCCACCAAGCTAAAAATCATGGAAGTGGATTTGGCGGTCATGGGCGATAAGGATGCCGCCCATAAGGACGATGAAATCGTCCAATATGCTGAGCCCGCGCGAGGAGTTTACAAGAAACTCATTGTTCGAAACGGACGTCTCGCCGGCGCCATTTTGTTGGGAGACACTTCCAATTCCGGCGATCTGTTGCAGATGTTCGATCGCGGGAAGAGTGTTCCCGAGAACCGCGCGGAGATGCTTTTCCCGGCTTCGGGCGATCAGCCTGCTGCCGTCTTAAATCTGAGTGCTTTGCCGGAATCGGCCCAAATCTGTAATTGCAACGGGATCTCAAAAGGAGCCATTCTTTCCGCGATAAAGACAGGATGCCGCAACCTCAAGGCAATTTGCAGTGCGACCCGCGCGGGCAGCGGATGCGGCTCGTGCAAGCCGCAGGTACAACAATTATTGGAATTGGCTTCGGATGGGCTTGTGGAAGAAGACCCAACTTCCCACTACTATGTTCCGGGAGTTCCTCTGGCAAAGCCCGATCTGGTCCATGCGATTCGGGAACGCAACCTGCGCAGTGTCTCCGCAGTGTTTAACGAGTTGGCTGCGGGAAAAGAAGATGCCACGAGCAAGCCCGGTTTGGCATCGCTGTTAAAGACAATCTGGGGCAGCGAATATAAGGACGAACGGGACGCCCGATTCATCAATGACCGGGTGCATGCGAACATTCAAAAAGACGGCACTTTCAGCGTCATTCCCAGAATTCATGGCGGGGTCACCAATGCGGCACAATTGCGGCGCATCGCGGATGTCGCTGAAAAATACAATGTGGCAATGATCAAAATCACTGGCGGACAAAGGATCGATCTTCTTGGATTTAAAAAAGAAGATCTTCCCGGCGCATGGCGGGACTTGGGGATGGCTTCCGGACATGCATACAGCAAAGCGTTCCGCACCTGTAAAACCTGCGTGGGCACGGATTTCTGCCGCTACGGATTGGGGGACAGCACGGGTTTAGGAATCAAAATCGAGGAGCGCTTCCAAGGCCTGGAGTCTCCTCATAAGATGAAGCTCGCAACCGCGGGATGTCCCCGGAATTGCTCTGAAGCCACGACCAAGGATGTAGGCGTGGTCGCGATCGAGGGCGGCCGGTGGGAAATCTACGTAGGAGGAGCGGCCGGTTCACGCGTGCGCAAGGGCGACGTGCTCTGCGTGGTGGGATCGGAGGAAGAAGTGCTCAAGTACGCGGGACGATTCATGCAGTACTACCGGGAAAACGCTAAATACATGGAGCGCACCTACGATTTTGTCGAACGGACCGAGATCGCAACACTCCGCAGGCTGTTGGTTGAAGATGAGCAAGGTATTTGTGAACGGCTCGATACCGCGGTGCAAGCGGCCGTGGAAGCATATGTGGATCCGTGGCTTGAAGGGAGCAGGCCAGTGCATCCAACCCAATTTGTCAACGTAATTCAGCAGCCGGTGCCTCGACCCGATGTAGCTTTGGGTCCATGGCGGCCCCAGGCTTCATCGCAGGAATCCGTGCAGTTCGAGGCGTAAACGAGAAAATCCCTGTACATACTTAAGATTGAAGGAGGAGCTTATTTCTGTCGTGACGCAAGCTCGTACTGTGCATAACCTGGGACCGCTCGCGAATATCCCGGTTGGGGAAGGACGGCAATTTCAGATCGAGGATAAATCGATTGCCGTCTTCCGCACCCGGCAGGGAGAAGTTTTCGGGGTCCAGGCGCAATGTCCGCATCGAGCAGGCCCGCTCCAGGATGGAATTGTGGGTGCCGGAAAGGTAGTTTGTCCTTTGCACGCATATGAATTTGATCTCAGAACGGGTCAACCAATTGGAAACCCTTGCGCCGCATTAATTACCTATCCTGTATTTATAAGCAGCAGCGGCGAGCTGCTCTTGAGCCTGGAAAGATATTGCTTCGATGACGAGCAGCCTGCAATCGCCAGGGCTG
>CAYTQA010000222.1:0-3232 GCA_964439495.1 uncultured Terriglobales bacterium
CACTGCATTCTCAAAATCCGCGTCCCAAGATCATTCGCCCAACACCTTTCACTTCACATATCTACATCCCATACCCCTTGTCGAATTGCCAAGGGATGGACGGCCCCATGCCGGCGCTTTTCCCTTGCAATGCGTGGCCCTTTCGGTTTACATATGCGCGCCGCCGGTCCGATTCGAATCATGGCTGTGTGCAGAAAGTGTGCCCCTACTCACCCTTTCACTTGACATACCTCGTCGGCTTGCCGGTCTCCCACGGATCGTATTCGGCGGCGAAGCGCACCCGGTCGGCGATGGCTGGATGGTTGTAAAACCAGAAAACCACAAACCGGCTGGGACGAGGATAATCCAGGCTCAACTCTCCCAATACCTGGAAGGCGTGGGTCGCGGCCTGCCGCGAATTGGCGTTGATGCCATGCGTGACCTCCAGCCCATAGATATCGGCCTCATGCTCCACGTTGCGGCTATAGCCATTCAGCAGGGGCTGGGCAACGAAGCCGAATATGCCAAACAGCAGAAAAATCAGGGGCAGCGCGGCCCAGTCCCCAAGCTCGCGGATGGCCCACCTGGGAGGAACATGGCGCAGCACCCAGCCCGCAACCAGATACAGGACATACATCGCCACCAGCAGCGCGACCGCGCCCACCACCATGCCGTGCAGGATGTGGTGCAGGACGTAATGCCCCATCTCATGGCCGAAGACAAACAGGGTCTCCGGCGTGGTCAGCTTCTGGATTGTGGTGTCCCAGACCACGACCCGCTTCGAGGCCCCAAAGCCGGTCACATAGGCATTCAGCGTGGTGACCTTCTCGCTGGCTCTCATCTCGTACATGCGCTCCCTGGGGATGGCGAGGCCGCCGCGCTGCACCACACTCTCGATCGCCGAAACCAGCTCCGGATGTTTGGCGTCGAGCGGCTGAAACTTGTTGAACATGGGATCGATGACCACCGGGGCGATAAACACCATAAAGACCAGGATCGGCATCGCCGCCAGCCAGAAGTAGAACCACCAGCGCCGCGGGCTCTTGCGGACCACGCTGATCAGGATCCAGAGCATCACGATGGAGAAGACAATGCTGATGGCCTCGCCCTTGCCAAAGTCCGCCAGCCACGATCCCCATCGCTGCACCGAAAGTCCGTATTGCAGGCTTACGTGGTGCTGGTAGGCGTCCAGCGGCAGCCCCAGCAGGTCCATGGTGAGCAGCAGCAGCGGGACCACGATCAGCGCCTGTATAAAGCGCCTTCCGGAGACCGATTCGGCAAGGCCGCGATAACGCGCGGCGATGCCGAAGTAGAGCAGCCCCAGCAGGATGGCAAAAGAATAGACGGTATCGATGACCCTCATCTTCCCTTCCAGCAGATAGAGCGCCTTCGCCTTGCGCAGCTTGTCTGGAGGCAGGGTGTACCCGGTGGTGGTGACATTGGTTGCGGCGGCGGTTGCGGACGCGGTAGTTTCGGAAGCAGCCGGGCTGCTGGCCGTTGCCGCCGGCGCGCTCGCGGAATCCTGGGCCGAGGCGTGCTGCCATGACACTGCTGAAATCATCACCCATAGAGCAACCAGGGCTGCCGTCTTCATGAACACAGGTCTCCTATTGCGAAATGAATATGGGCAACATAGCAGAGTTGCCGCAAAACCGGAACAGCGCAGCTTAAGCAATGAGGACCCGGTCCGGGTCGCCTGCTTGCAAAAGCTGCGCGCTTCCGATTTGCAGGCGCGAATCCGGAGCTGCTGCAATTCGCTCCGCCTCTTCCATCGATGGGACAGCACGCCGATGCTCCGCATCATCGAAGTTGTCATCCCTATCAATTCGGAGAAGTCTCATGGACGCAATCAAATCGAGTACTCCCATCAAGACAGAACGCTCCAAGGTGGTCACCTCGCTCGGCTGGGCGGCGCTGCTGACCGGTGGGGCCCTGGCCGCGTATGGCATGAGCCGCCGTTCTCCTCGCGGCGCCGCATTAGGCCTGGCGGGCAGCCTGCTGGCGCTGCAGGGCGTGAAGTCGGGTCCGGCCGCAGCGCTCTTCAAGCGGGAACTGCGGGCGCAGCGCGCGGTCACCATCAACCGCTCCGCTTCCGATTTATACGAGCTCTGGCGCAACGACGAAAACGCGCCGCTGTGGATGGAGCACATTGAGGCCGTGCATAAGCTTTCGAGCACGCGCTCGCATTGGGTGATGCGCGGGCCGGGCGGCGTTCGCATCGAGTGGGATTCGGAGCTCACCGAAGACCGCCACGGACACGCCATCGCCTGGCGCTCGCTTCCCGGCTCTCAGTTCGAGCAGGCGGGACGCGTGGAATTTGAAGAGCTTGCCAATGGCCGGGGCACGGAAGTCCGGCTCAAGATGATCTACCGCCTTCCCGGCGGGATCTTCGGCTCTTCGCTGGCGACGTTGATGGGCGTCGAGCCGGAGCAGCAGATGCGGGAGAACCTGCGGCATTTCAAGATGCTCACCGAGACCGGCGAAATCGCGACCACCCGCGGCCAGACGCATGGGCCTCGCGACCTCAAGGGCTCGATCATGGAAAGAATGCTGGGCGAGAACAAGCGCCGCCTGGAACGGCTTACGGAGCTGGAATGGGCGGAGTTGAACCGCGTCCGGGCATAAGCTCCACGCATAAGCAGAGAAATAATAAGGAGATCAAAAAAGATGAAAGCACTGTGCTGGATGGGCAAGGAAGATGTGCGGGTTGAAACCGTGCCCGATCCGAAAATTCTCAATCCCCGCGACGCCATCGTAAAGATCACCGCGAGCGCGATCTGCGGCTCCGACCTTCATCTCTACGACGGCCTGATTCCCACCATGGAAGCCGGCGACATTCTCGGCCATGAGTTCATGGGCGAGGTGCTCGAGGTCGGCCCGGCGGTGCAAAACCTGAAGAAAGGCGACCGCGTGGTGGTCCCCTTCACCATCGCCTGCGGCAACTGCTTCTTCTGCAAGCAGCAGCTCTGGTCGCTGTGCGACAACAGCAATCCGAACGGATGGATCGCCGAAAAGATGTATGGCTACACCGGCTCCGCGCTCTATGGCTACTCGCATATCTATGGGGGATATGCCGGGGGACAGGCGCAGTATGTGCGCGTGCCTTTTGCCGATGTTGGCCCGCTGAAACTTGAAACCAGCTTGAGCGACGAGCAGGTGCTCTTCCTCTCCGATGTCTTCCCCACCGGTTATATGGCCGCGGAAAATTGCGATATCCAGCCGGGGGACACGGTCGCGGTGTGGGGATGCGGTC
>CAYTQA010000222.1:3242-5466 GCA_964439495.1 uncultured Terriglobales bacterium
ATCCGCAGCGCTTACATGCTGGGCGCGGAGCGCGTGATCGCCATCGATCGCTTCCCCGAGCGTCTCGCCCTGGCCCGGGAAAAAGCCGGCGCCGAAGTAGTGGATTACATGGAGAGCGACGACATTATCGAACAGCTAAAAGAAATGACGGGCGGACGCGGCCCCGACCGCTGCATTGATGCCGTCGGCATGGAGGCGCACGGCACTACCATCGGCGCGGTATACGACAGCGTGAAGCAGACGCTCCGCCTGGAGATGGACCGCCCCAACGTCCTGCGCCAGGCTATCCAGGCGTGCCGCAAAGGTGGGACGGTCTCCATCCCCGGAGTTTACGGAGGCTTTATCGACAAAATCCCATTTGGCGCGGCCTTCGGCAAGGGGCTGACCATGAAGATGGGCCAGACCCACATGATGCGCTATATGAAACCCCTGCTGAAGCGCATCGAGTCGGGAGAGATTGATCCATCGTTCATCATCTCGCATCGGGTTTCGCTGGATGAGGCGCCCAAAGCCTACAAGATGTTCCGCGACAAGAAGCATAAGTGCACGAAGGTCGTGCTGAATCCCTGGGCAGCTTAACTTCAATCTCTCTCTTCCTTCTGATCATCATGCGGCATGGATATTAATATCCATGCCGCTTTTTTAATCTTTATCTCAAATCCAGCTCTGGCGTGTCGTGGTAAAGTGCCCTTAGAGTCGGACTCTCTCCACTATGTTCCCCAAAACCCTCATCTGTGGGCTGATGTTGATCTGCGTGATCTCTTCGCGGGCCAGCTTCGCCCAATCGGATGCCTCTTCCGATTCGGAGCTGGCCTTCTTCGTGCATGACGAAAACCGGGCGGTGGTCCAGGGAGTACAGGTACAGGTTGCGAATGTCAGGATTTCGCGGAGTTGCGAGACGGACTTTTCCGGGCGCTGCAAAATCTCTCTTCCGCCAGGCCCTTACACCGTGAAAGCGCAGAAGTCAGGATTTTATGCAGTCACTCTGGATAACGTGCTAGTCGGGCAGGAGCCTTTGGTTGAAGTCATCTTGCCGCATGAAGAGGAAGTAAAAGAGACGGTCAACGTGACCGAGTCGCGGCCTGCCATCGATCCGGAACGGACCTCCTCGACCCAAACCCTTGACAGCAACGACGTGATAAACATTCCGTATCCGACGACGCGCGACGTCCGCTATCTGCTGCCCTATATTCCGGGGGTGGTCATGGACAATTCCGGACAGCTCCACGTAGCCGGGGGGCGCAGTTACCAGACGCTCTCGGTGCTCGATGGCTTCAACGCCAGCGATCCCGTCAATCAGACCTTCAATCTGCGGGTCAGCGCCGATGCCATCCGCCAGATCTCCGTGGAAGACAGCCGCTATTCGGCGCAATACGGAAAGGCATCGGCCGGGGTACTGGGCCTGCGCACCGGCATGGGCGACGATCACCTGCGCTTTTCCGCCACCAACTTTGTCCCTTCCTATCAATTTAAAAAGGGACTCAGCTTCGATAAATGGGTGCCGCGCGCGACTTTTTCCGGGCCGCTGGTCAAGGGACGGGTATGGTTCTTTGAAGCCCCCGATCTGGAGTATGACACCAATATCTTTCGAGATTTGCCCAATGGCGCGGACCGGGCGCCATTCGAGCGCATCAGTAATTTATCGAAGATGCAGGTCAATCTAAGCTCCTCCGACATTCTTACCGGCACCTTCCTTTTCAACTGGCAGGACCAGAAACATGCATACTTGTCGCTGACGAATCCTGTCTCCGCCACTCCAAATGACCAATACACTTCTTATTTCACTACGCTGAAGGAACAGCACATATTCGGCAATGGCACACTGGCCGAGTTCGGCCTGGGCTGGCTGACGGTGGACGGACATGAGCGTCCCCTGGGAACGCAGCCCTTTACGGTTTCACCCGAGAGCTTTGGAGGGAATTTTTTCCGCACCTCAGACTCCGAAACCCATCGGCTTCAGGGGATTGCAAACCTGTTTCTCTCTCCATTCAGGGCGCTGGGCTCGCATGACTTCCAGCTCGGAGTGGACCTTGACCGGATCACCTATCGCCAGACGGTCGAGCGCCGGCCAATCTCATTTTTGAATGAGAATGGGACCCTGGGAGAGCAGGTGACCTTTCCCGGCAACCCAACTATCGGCCAGCAGAACAATGAGACCGGCGCCTATATTCAGGACCGCTGGTCGCCCTCCGACCGGATCATCATCGAGCCGGGGGTCCGTTTC
>CAYTQA010000223.1:0-1232 GCA_964439495.1 uncultured Terriglobales bacterium
AGGGCATCGAAGCGGTATTTGCTGCCGGGATATTCGCGGCGCAGGAACTCATATTGACCGATGGCGTCGTGAAAACGCTTTTCGTCATTGAAGAGACGCGCCGATTCAGCGAGCAGCTCGGCGACCGCAACCACACTCGCATCCGCCTTCACCGAGGAGGGAGCGGTGTGGTAGACCTCGCGATAAACGTCCATCACACGGTCATAATCGTGCTCGGTGCGCTGCGCCTCCGGACGCCCGCGCAGGGCCTCGCGCATACGCTGGGCGACCTCGAACTGGGAGCGGGCAAATTGTTTTTTCTGGCGGACCGTGCGCGCGTGCAAAGGCAAAGAGCCAAGCGCGAGCAGGGCGAGGAGCGCAACCAGGGAGGACCGCTTGCAGAATGCAGTGGGGGAGTAAGGCATTGGACGAATTGTTTTCACCTGCTTTTCACTTCGCGTTGCGTCCCGCACGTCCCCATGAGTGATTTCGACTGCCGGCCCCGCATTAATCCAGGTCCGTAAAAAGAACATGCCCGCTGCTGTCGTGCTGCGTGTGGATCGGATGTCCCGGCCGCCCCAGCAAAGGATTAGCCCCTTGCTTTGAGTAGAGGCCGGTAATGCGCTTCACGTAATTCTGCGTTTCGGCATAAGGCGGCACGCCCCTGTGGTGCTGCACAGCCGTTGTACCTGCATTATAGGCCGCCAGGGAGAGTTCAATGTCCCCACCATAGTTATCAAGCAGCTTCTTGAAATGGCGAACGCCGGCATCCACATTCTCCTGCGGATCGAAGATGTTTTTCACGTTCAGGGAGCGCGCGGTGCTGGGCATGAGCTGCATTAAGCCAACCGCACCTCGGGGAGAGACCGCGTGCGGGTTGAAATTCGATTCCACCTGGATGATGGCGCGGACCAGGTTGGCGTCCACGTTGTTGCGGAGGGCCGCGTCTTCGATGGCGGATTCCACGGCGGGCGAACCGAGCCCGACCGATGGCTCCGGCGTATAACGGGCGTGGGACAAGGCAGGAAGCGGGCGCAGATGCATGCTTGCGCCAGACCACTCCGGGGCCGTCCGCCTGTTCACGGCGAATTGCGGAGAATTGGAACTCTCCGCCGCCCTTGCCGAAGCAAGCTCCCGCTCTCTTCGCGCCAGAATACGTCTTACTTCATTGGCCGCCGAGCGGGCCGCGCGCATCGAGGCTGGCGTGGCTGGAGGTACGGGCTTCCAGCGATGCTCTTTATTGCTCCAGTAGA
>CAYTQA010000223.1:1242-5462 GCA_964439495.1 uncultured Terriglobales bacterium
GTAGACCAGGCGAGGGTCTTTTTGTACGGGAGGCGCGCTATGGGCCGAAGGACGCTTCTGCCCTTCGGGGGCATTTTCAAATACCATGCGCCCGTCCGGCTGTCGCACCGGAACGATTCCCTGGGCAAAAACGGCGGAGCTGGACGCAAGCAGAAGCATGGCGGGCAAGAATTTGGATCTTAGGTGTTTGCGCATGGATGATCCTATGTAAACAACGCCAGGTACCAATCACCGAGGCCGCGGCGGACCGCGAGCTGCTCACTTGCACCAACCCCAAATCCTGACGGAGAACTACGTCCAGAGTAGAAGAATTATAAGCTGCATCGGTGGCGGGACACAATCCTTAGAAAGGGGAGAATCAAGGGTATGAACAAGGAGAAAATACCCTAAGAAAACGGCAAGAACCCCTGAGACTGCGGGAAAGCCGGCAGAGCTGGGTACTATGGTGAGCGTCCCAGCGATTCGGAATTGCTTTGTAAGCAATAGTGTTGATGAGGAATTCGAGTAGCCAAGCTGTGCTCCTTCGGCCCTTTATACCAAGGGGGAGAAGGAGCACTGCTTGCATTCCTATCCCATCGAGTGGTTAAGCGGCGGGAGTTTTCTTCTCGGGTTTGGCGACCTTCCAGTTCTTCTCGTCCCGATCTTCTCCACGCGCCTTGCCTTTGCCTGCCTGTCCGGAGAGCGGCTTCAATGGCTGCTGCTGGCTAAGACTGGGAACGGGCGCCTTCCCTGACTTCTGGCTGCTTGCCGCCGGCTGGCCTTTCGATTCGGAGCCCTCTTCCTTCGGGTGCTGCTTCTGTCCGGCTCCATCGGATTCCTCGCCTTTGCCCAGGGTAAGCGGCACGGTCCCGGGGTCCTGGCCTTCAGTCTCGCCGGTCTCCGGATTGGTGATGTAGAGCAGGTCGGAGAGTTCGCTGGCGTGTTCTTCTTCCTCGGCCAGGATGTGCTCGATCAGTTGGCGAGTAGTGGGATCGTTATTCTCAAAGTAGCGGATCATCTCCTGATAGACCTCGATCACGATACGCTCCGCGATAAGGTCTTCCTTGATCATGTCGGCGAGGGTCTCCCCTTCGACGTATTGCGAGACCGAGCGCTCGAGCAGCGACTTAGGATTAAAGTCCGGCTTGCCGCCGAGCTGCTGAATGCGCTCCGCCAGCTCCTCGGCGTGTTCGCGTTCGGCGTCGGCGTGCTCCTTGAACTCTCCGGCAACGGACCTGCCGTGGACGCCGGTCGCCATAAAATAATGATGCATGTAGCGCAGCACACAGACGATTTCCGTGGCCAGCGCCTCATTCAAAATCGAAATCGTCTTTTCGACGTCGCCTTTATAGTTGATGACCGCGCCTTCCTGGATCTTTTCAGTCGCGCGACGGCGGATTTCCTGCACATCTTTCACAAAATTCGGCATGGTGGTCCTTTAATTTAAGGTATTCCGATGGTTTGATTGCGCATCCGGCAACTCCCAGGGAGGCGGACGCAATTCGAGGTCATCAACTAGGACGTGTAAAGCCGGTATTCGAGATGCCCTGCGGTGAGGTGAATAGGCGTCCTGAAGCGAGATTTTTCCATCCAAGCAAAGGATGGCTGTTCGCCGCAACAAATCAAAATTAGAAGATGCAATCGCGGAGGCGCCCGAGATTGAGGTACAGCCGTTCCCGCCGATTCATCTCCCCATTGAACCGCCTTTCCCGCCCATGGAGGCCAGGCCCGCCGCCACGCTCCCCGAAGGACAGGACTGGCTCTATGAACCCAAATGGGACGGCTTTCGCGGATTGGCCTTTCGCAACGGCAATGAGGTTGTGGTCCAATCCAAAGCCGGACAGCCGCTGGGACGATACTTCCCTGAGCTGATCCAGCAGCTTCTGGCCCTGCCGCAGAAGAAATTCGTTCTGGATGGCGAGATCGTGATTATTGATAAAGGCCATCTGGACTTCAATTCGCTGCTGATGCGTATCCATCCCGCCGAAAGCCGGATCAGGAAGCTCGCGCAGCAGACCCCGACCTCGTTTCTGTGCTTCGATTTGCTGGTGGATGAAGATGCCAGGCGGCTCACAGACCTGCCGCTGAGGGAGCGCCGCGAGAAGTTAATTGAATTTTTTCGCAAAGTCCCGGCCACCTCGCGCGTGAGGCTCTCGCCCGCGACCCGGGAATTGAAAACCGCCCGGCAATGGATGGGGGAGTTGGCCGCCAGTGGTTTTGATGGAGTGGTGGCCAAGCTGCTGGAGGAGCCTTATCACTCCGGCGACCGCAAAGCCATGCAGAAGGTAAAGCGGATACGCACCGCCGATTGCGTGGTGGGCGGCTTTCGCTATGCCTCGAAAGACGATTCTCAGGTCGGCTCGCTCCTGCTCGGCCTCTACGATGAAGAAGGCAAGCTCAACCATGTCGGCTTCAGCTCCAGCTTTAAAGCGGAGGAGCGCGGCAAGCTGCTGAAGAAGCTTAAGCCATTGATGAAACCCCAGGAGGGCGAGCCATTCGGCTTCTCAGGCAATGCTCCCGGTGGCCCAAGCCGATGGTCCACCGAGCGCTCTACCGAATGGGTGCCATTAAGCAATCACCTGGTATGCGAGGTGCAATACGATCATTTTTCCGGCGGTCGCTTCCGTCATGGGACCAAGCTGCTGCGCTGGCGCCCAGACAAACTGCCGCCGCAATGCACCTATGAGCAAGTGCTGCTGACCGGTGAGGGCGGCCTGGAGCAGTTGCTCAAGGCCGCATAATCTTCCCGTCGAAGGAACACCGCAATTATTGATTTCCGCTGGCCGGCTTTTCGAAAAGTTTGCTGTCCACCGGGCCATTGAATTCGATACTGCCGATGCTGACCGAAGCGCTGGGCGAACCATTGTCGGAATCTTCTTCGTGGAAGGGAAGTGTGATTCCATCCACCGTCTTCCATTCTGAATAATCTACGACGCGGCTCGCCGGCCCGGCCTGTGTGTTGGCCTGAAACTGCGCCCGCAGGATGTGTCCGCTGCGGGGATCGATATACCAGCGCAGTTGCTGCATGTCGGTGCGGATGTTCAGCACCGATGCATGAAGCTCCCCGACCTGCTCGATGCCTCCCGCGCTGAAGACATATTTGGGATCATTTGCATGCTGCGCGATGGACCATATACTGCGCTGCATCTCCTTAAGCATATCGTCGCGTTGACCCGCGGGCATGGGCTGCACTCCCATGGGAGACTGCACATAGCTGGCCTGCGGCGTGCTTACCAGCATGAGTTCCCCATTCGGGGTTTGTACCCGCAGGTTTATTTTGTCCGGGACAACCTCGGTGCGGTCGCTTTCAAGCTGCAAGCCGGCTTGCTTGAGGGCGATGGTGGCTTTGCGATGCGTGGCTTTGATGGAATTGAGTTTCTCCGCGCCTCCGGCCGCATCGATCACCTTCGCCAACAGCGCCTTGCCCTGCGCGTCGGAGACTGTGGGCATGGCGCTGGCATTGCTGGAAGCGCCCGGGCGTGATGCGTTTTCCCCTTCCGGCGGCGGTGGAATGGCGATGTCCACATTGGTCACCTTGCCCAGGGTGGAAAGAGGCTTATCGAAATCCGAAGACCTGCCCACGATCAGCACGGCCAGCTTGCTTTTATACAGGTATTTTCTGGCGACGTTATCCACATTGTCCGAGCTTGCAGCCTCCACCCCAGTACGGTAGCGCTCCAGAAAGTCCGCGGGATAGCCGTAAATCTCATAGGTCATGCGCTCCAGCAGGACCTTCTCCGGCGTATCGAAATTGAAGATGAAAGAGTTGAGGATCGCGCCCTTGCCCTGCTGCAACTCGGCCGGGCTGACCGGATTGTTGCGCATGTCGTCCACTTCCTTATACATTCCCTCGATCGCTTCCACGGTGGTGCTGCTCTTTGTCCCCATTTCAAGGCTGATCAGGCCTCTGTGGTCGAAGGCTGCGCCGATGCCTCCACCAACTTCGTAGGCCAGCCCCGCCTTGGTACGGAGGTTTTTAAAGAGACGCGAGGCGAAGCCGCCGCCAAAGATTTCATTCATGACCTGCACGGAGAAATAATCCGGATTGTCGCGGCGGATCCCCAATGCCACCATCCGGATGGCACTCTGGTTGACATCGTCTTTTTCAACGAAATAGATCCCCGGTTTAGGATCGACGATGGGGATCTGCGGCGGAACATAAGCCGGGCCTTGGGGCCAGTTTGCAAAGGCGGCGCGCAGCTTGCTCTCCATGGAGGCCGCATCGAAGTCTCCGAAGATGC
>CAYTQA010000224.1:0-5447 GCA_964439495.1 uncultured Terriglobales bacterium
TTCGAACGGAGAAGTTGCCATAGGGATTCCTCGTCGCTGCCTCCTCCGGAATGAGAAATTGTTACCAAAGTCACTATTCTGATGGCATTCATTTCAGCCGCGCGATTCATTACTTTCGGGATGCACTTCTGGCTGTATTGTTTTGATGAATTGACGGTTAATTCGCTATGCAGGCGGCCCCCGGAAGCCCCATACTTATAGTGTAGATACGTATTTTCTATTGTTCCTTTTCGGAGTTCGTGTAATCAAATAGGTATGGCAGATAAAACCCTAAAGCGATTTCTTTTCGCCAGTGATTTCGATCAAACTTTGAGCTTCAATGATTCCGGATATGTCTTGAGCGAACTGCTCGGCATTCCCAGCGAAGAGTTTGAGCGTCGGGCCCTTGGCATGTCCAAAATGAATCTGGTGCAGCAAGGCGCGGAGCTTGCATATTTGTTGCTGCACGATCCGGAGTTTCGCAGTCGCGTGCGGAAGCACCATCTCTATGAGGCCGGCAAGCGCATTCGCCTGAAGCAGAATATCGAGCTGCTGTATCAGTTCCTCGGAGATGGGATCGAGGGGTATCACTTCGATTTCTATGTCCTCTCCGCCGCTCCCGTGGAAGTGATCCAATCGGCATTGGAGGGCATCGTCCCCCTCGATCATATCTATGGGACGCAGTTCCAATACAACAGCGCCGGCGAGATTGAGCGGCTGGTCCGGGCGGTTGCCGGATACGGAAAGGTCGCCGTCCTCGACCAGTTGCAGGCCAATCTGCAGGTTGGGCCGGACCATATCGTCTATGTTGGCGATGGCAGCTCCGATGTTCACGTGATGATGCACGTCAACGTGCGCGACGGCTTCACCATCGCGGTCTCCGAGCGCAAGCACGTTGCGCAGATCGCCAAACGCACCGTCCTCAGCTCCAATGCCCTGGCCGTGGTGGTGCCGATCTTTGAGACGATCATTGGATGGGACCGCAACCAGATCCGCGATTTTTTCGAGGCCAAGGGTTTTCTTATCCAGGAGTGGGACAAGGTACGCACCGACTGGCTCACCATTCGGGGCGCCACCGCCTCTTCTTCCGAGGAAGTAGAGCTTGTGAAGAGCGCGAACGGGGAGTAATTCCCCGCCGCGCATCTTTGCGCCTTGTTCATAAGCAATGCGCTTTCGTTTCATCCATGGCATTGCCTCCCGCTGCACGCGATTTCACTTCCTGATTCGCAGGCACTAGAATTGTGAAGGCGCTCCCGTGTCCCTTGGAATCTACATTTCGGTCCCATTCTGCCGCTCGAAATGCAGCTTCTGTAACTTTGCCTCCGGCGTCTTCTCGCGCGAAAAAATGTCCCGCTATACCGACCGCGTTTGCGAAGACATTGCCGCGGCCGGCTCCAGCGCGCAGCGTATCGGCGCGCGTCTCGACCATTCCGTGGATTCCGTCTACCTCGGTGGAGGCACGCCCAGCACGCTCGATCCTGTTTTGCTGCATCGGATCTTCGCCTGCGTGCGCGACCGCTTCGATCTTCAACCCGAAAGCGAAATCACCGTGGAATGCGCTCCGGGGACCCTCAGCGATGCGGTCATCGAGGCGCTGGCCGCCAATGGCGTGAATCGCGTCAGCCTGGGGGCGCAATCATTCATTGACAAAGAAGCGGCGTCGGTTGGGCGCCTGCACACCCGCCGCCAGGTCTTTGACGACGTTGCGCGCCTGCGCTCGGCGGGGATTGAAAACATCAACGTCGATCTCATCGCCGGCCTTCCCTACCAGACGCTGGCAAGCTGGCGTGAGTCTTTAGAGCAGGTGAGCGGCCTTGCAGTGCCGCACGTGAGCGTCTACATCCTTGAAATCGACGAGGATTCGCGTCTGGGTCTGGAGCTGATGGCGGGTGGAGCAAGGTATCATGCGCACCATGTGCCGGAGGCCGACTTGGCCGCCGATCTGTATCTTGAAGCGGCCGAGTTCTTAAATCAAAACCGGACCTTGCAGTATGAGATCTCAAACTTTGCCCGAGCAGGATCGGAGTCGCGCCACAATCTGAAGTACTGGACGCGCCAGCCTTACCTCGGCTTTGGACTCGACGCCCACTCCATGCTTCCGGCCGTTTCAACGCTGCCCGGCGCGCTCTCTGCCGTGCGCTTTGGCACGCCCGACGATCTGGAAACTTATCTTTCCGGGCCGCATGGACCGGAGATCACCCCAGTCACTGGCAGCCAGGCCCTGGAAGAGGCCATGTTTCTGGGCCTGCGATTGAATCGCGGAGTGGACCTGCTGGAAATCCGCCGGGAGCTGGGCATCGATCCGCTCGAACGGTTCGCGGCGCAAATCTCCGAACTCATCGAATTGGGATTGCTGGAGCGATGCGGGGGCAGCCTGCGGCTTACGCGCCAGGGACGGCTGCTCTCCAACGAAGTCTTTGAACGATTTATATTTGATAAAGCGCAAGAGGGCATCTTCGCCTGATGCGACTTTAATAATTGAGGGTCCATCGTTGCCGGAAACAAAAGCAATCGTAAATTCGGACGACCTGCAGCAGCGGAGCGGCAGCGCGGAAGTTGCGCGGGCGATCGATTTGCGCAGTGACACGGTCACCAGGCCCACGCCGGAGATGCGCCGCGCCATGGCGGGAGCCGAGGTCGGCGACGATGTCTATGGGGAAGACCCCACCATCAATCGCCTGGAAATGCGTGCCGCAGAGATCTTTGGCCGGGAGGCTGCGCTCTTCGTCCCCACCGGCACCATGGGAAATCAGATCGCGATCAAGGTCCACACCAGGCACGGCCAGGAGATCATCTGCGAAGAGCGGGCGCACATCCTCAACTGGGAGATGGCGATGCTCGCTTCTTTCTCCGGATGCGTGGCGCGTGCCGTACGCGGGGACGATGGCGTGCTTACCTGGGCGGAGATTCGGAAGCAGATTGCGCCCTCCATCTACTATCGCGCGCAGACCGGTCTGGTTGCGCTGGAGAACACCCACAACATGGCGGGCGGCAGCGTCACCCCATTCGAAGTGATGGAAGAGGTTTGCGATGGCGCCCACAACGCCGCATTGCCCGTCCATCTTGATGGGGCGCGCATCTTCAATGCCGCCGCGGCCCTGGGCAAGCCCGTTGCCGAGCTTACGCGCAAGTTCGATTCCGTAATGTTTTGTCTCTCCAAGGGGCTGGGCGCTCCCGTGGGATCGATGCTGGTGGGCGGCCGCAGCTTTATCGAAAAGGCGCGCGCCTGTCGCAAAGCGCTGGGCGGAGGCATGCGCCAGGCTGGGGTGCTGGCCGCCGCCGGCCTTATCGCGCTGGAGAAGATGCCGGCGCGTCTCAAGCACGACCATGAGAATGCCCGCTTTCTGGCCGATGGACTGGCGCGGATTGCCGGCATCAAAATCGATCCCGCAAAGGTGGTCACCAACATCGTGATCTTCGATATCAGCGGGACCCGCATGGATTCAGGCACGCTCTCGCGCCATCTGGCGGAGCGCAACATTCTCGCCAACGGCGTCGGGCCGGAGGCAATGCGCATGGTCACCCACATGGATGTGGACCGCGATGATTGCGCGGCGGCATTGGAGCAGATCAAAAACATTCTGACGAAATGACTGCAAGCTGCGAAGAAGCAGGATCAGGTGTCGCGCCTCCGGCGCTTTAATATTTTTTCTACTTTGCCCCAGCCCTGACCGGCTGGGTTAACTTCTGCCGCGCCTGCGGCGCTTTCATTGTCAACCCCACAAAGGTCAGAATCGCCGCCGTCCGCGCAGGACCTCAACTTCCAATCGCGTTTGCGCTACACTTAGGCGAGAGGATTTCGCCATGCGTCCTGCCGGCTTCCATCTTGTCGGTTTCTACGATGAGCACCACACGCATCCCCTGAATCGGGCCCTGCATTTCATCGCTATTCCGTTGGGGTTCTCGTCGCTCGTGGTGGTCTGGTTCCATCCGATCATCGGCCTGCTGCTTGTCCCGGCGGGTTTGGCCCTGGCTGTCCTGGGGCATGTGATCGAGGGCAACCAGCCCGCGTTTATCAAGGACCCCAAACAGATTTTTGTCGCTCCGGTCTGGATGCTGAGGACCCTGTTTAGGAAAGTGGTTGGCAGTCCCTCGCCGGACAAGACTACCCTGGAGAAGAATCTATGAGTATCGAAATCCGCCGTTGCTTCTTTTGACTCGAGCTGCGTAAAGCGGCCGGAGGCCTGCAAAAAGCGGTCGAAGCAAAGTTGGGCGTGCGTCCGGTGATCAGGACCGGCAAGCCTGGACAGTTGAACATCATCGTCAATGGCCGCAATATTTTCTCCCATCGTAAGGGAGAGGCGCTGCCGGGCACCGATGATCTGCTGCAGCGGATCGCCGCCGCGCGCGCCTGAGCCGGCATTCACGTTGATTGATGAGAGAGGCCATAGCCATGCAAGATGCCCGTTTTCCCATTGGTAAATTCGCACCTCCGGAGAGCATCTCCGAATCGCAGCGGCATCAATACATTGAAGAGATCGCCGCCACCCCGGCGCGGCTTCGCGCGGCAGTCCGCGGCCTCTCGCCGCAGCACCTGGAGACGCCCTACCGCGAGGGTGGATGGACGGTACGCCAGGTAGTGCATCATCTGCCGGACAGCCATTTGAATGCTTATGTGCGTTTCAAGCTCGCTTTGACCGAGGACGAGCCCACCATCAAGCCCTACGACGAAGCCAGTTGGGCCCGGCTGGAAGATTCGCGCAACACTCCGGTCGAGGTCTCGCTTACGCTGCTCGACTCCCTGCATCAGCGCTGGGTCAATCTGCTGCGCAGCCTCGGCGAGGCGGAATTCAAACGCAAGTTTCGCCATCCTGAGCGCGGGATCATGGGCCTGGAGCAGACCCTTGCCATGTACGCGTGGCACGGCAAACACCATGTCGCACACATCACCAGCCTGCGCGATCGCATGGGATGGAAATGATTATCATTCCGGAGAGCGGAGCGACGAGGGAATCACAGTGATGTGCGATTGCGCCTCTTCGCAGGAGTTTCCAGTTTCAGGTTTCAAGTTGCAAAGATGTGATCCTCTTAATTTCTGTCATCCAGAGTGCCGCGCGAGGCGAGCTTGCGAGCCAAGCGCAAGCGAAGGACCCCGGGAATACCTTCGTCCAAAATTGCAGCTTCAGGCTTTCCGGCCAACTCTTACACTGGAAGTTTCAAGTTGCGAGTTTCCAGTTTCAAAAGCAATCAATATTCATGATTGTCATTCCGAGAAGCGGAGCGACGAGGAATCCCTTTAGTGAAATGGAGTCTTTCCCCTTTCGAGCCATGCTCTTAATCATTACGGAAAACCCTGTAACTGCATCTATGACCTGTACTCTCTCGGGGTCCTTCGCTCGCACTGCGTGCTCGCTCTGGATGACAAAGGATAGGAGATTTTGAACGGTAACTAATCACACTTCCCACTCTTAAATTGTCATCCTGTCTATAACAACAACGGCGGTGTCAAGGGCAGACGTATGCGCCCG
>CAYTQA010000225.1:0-5440 GCA_964439495.1 uncultured Terriglobales bacterium
TCGCCAAATTTCCCGAATACGGCAAGCTCTCCAAGAAAGACTTTGCCGGAATCACCGACGGCGCCCGCGTGGACGTGGACGAGTACGACAAGGACAACGCGCGCGACTTCGCCCTGTGGAAGGCCCCGCATCCCGGCGAGGCGCATTGGGAGACCAAGATCGGCTCCGGGCGTCCCGGCTGGCATATCGAGTGCTCGGTGATGGCGACCGAATACCTGGGCGAGACCTTCGACCTGCATCTGGGCGGCGAAGACCTCATCTTCCCGCACCATGAAAACGAGATTGCGCAGTCGGAGTCGCTCAGCGGCAAGGTCTTCGCGCATTACTGGATGCACGTGCGCTTCCTGCTGGTCGAAGGGCAGAAGATGTCGAAGAGCCTGGGAAATTTCTTTACCCTGCGCGACCTCCTGCTCAAGGGCTACAAGGCCTCGGCCATCCGCTACCTGCTCTCCTCCGTTCCCTACAACAAGCAGTTGAACTTCACCTTCGATGGGCTGAAGCAGGCGGAAAATTCTGTGGAGCGCCTGCGCAACTTTCAGGAGCGCCTGCGCCGGGGCAACTTTGGCAATGGCGCCAGCCCGGAGATCTCCCGCCTGGCGGAAGAGACCCGGGCGAAGATGCGCGCCGGGATGGAAGACGATCTCAACACCGCTCAAGCCTTGGCCGCCATCTTTGACATGGTGCGCGAGGCCAATACCGCCGCCGACCAGGGCCGGCTGCTGCGCGACGATGCGGCCACGCTGCTGGGCGTGCTGGATGACTTCGATCGCATCTTTGCCGTGCTGCAGGATGACGATGCGGAGAAGACCCGCGCGGCCATCGAGTGGGCGCGCCGCGAAGGACGGTTGACGGAAGAGGCAGCACAGCTCGGGGCCTCGCGCAATGGCCTGCCCGACGCCGAGATCGAATCGCTCATCGAGCGGCGCAATGCCGCCAAGCGCGCCCGCAACTTCTCCGAGGCGGACGCCATCCGCCAGCAGCTCTCCGACTCCGGCGTCCTGCTGGAAGATACCAAGGACGGCGTGCGCTGGAAGCGCAAATAGCGTGAGACCCACGGATACCGGCGCCATCCATGCGGCAACATTTATTGGGACAACATTGTAAGAAAATCCACGCGAGTCCCCGCAGGGGACACCACAATCTGTAGCCCGGCATGGCAATGCCGGGAAACCGCAGGAACGACACAATTTGTACCAACCCGAAACCCATAGGCCCGGAGGGCCGTCCGATAGTAGCCCACCGATTCATCGGTGGGATGCGTTTTGTAAAAGAAATAAAGTCCCGGTAGGGACGACTGATAAAGTATTTGTGTCACATGGCAAAAGCTCTCAAGAAAATCGCGCGAAAAAATAGCTTCCTCTACGTGCTCTACAATGTTCCCCGGCTGCTCAAGGGATACTACCCGATATTCCTGGATTACCCTTTTGTCCCCGCGCCGCGCTACGGATACGGCAAGCCACCGCACCGCAAGCTCTATGAGTTATTTTCCGCCGGGAGAGAGCGTTTCCTCCACATCTTGCAGGACTTCCGCCAGCTTGATTCCTGCCTCACGCAAATCCCCTTGCGCGAGCCCCAGGAATCCACCCGGCCATGCTGGATCAATAAATGGCTTGACGGCCTGGACACCCTGGCCCTCTACAGCCTGGTCGCGCTAAAAAAGCCGGCGCGATACATCGAGGTCGGCTCGGGATATTCAACCAAGGTGGTGCGTCGCGCCATCCAGGACCACAATCTTTCCACCCGCATCACCTCCATCGATCCTTATCCGCGGGCGGAGATTGACGCCATCTGCGATGAGGTGGTTCGCAAGCCGGTCCAGGATGTGGACCTGCAATTTTTCGACCAGCTCCAGCCCGGAGATATTTTCTTTCTCGATGGCTCTCACCGCTCGTTTATGAATTCGGATGTGACCATCTTCTTCCTCGATATCCTGCCCAACCTGAAGCCCGGCGTCCTGGTGCACATCCATGACATCGACCTGCCCTACGACTATATGCCGGAGCGGGCCGAGTGGTATTACTCGGAGCAATATCTGCTGGCCACCGCCCTGCTCTTCGGACACAGTAATTTTCAGGTGCTCCTGCCCAACGCATTTCTCAGCAGGGAAGAAGATTGCCGCCAGGCGCTGGCCTCGCTCTGGTCAAAATTGCCGGGCGTCCCGCCCCAGGGCGTCTCTTTCTGGCTGGAGATCACGGCATAGACGGAAGATCGGCAAAAGGCGAGCGGAAGAACCTCTCGCATGGACCTTCAGGGGCCGCATACAATGGATGATTGCAGCCCGAAGAGCGAACCATGTCCAAACCTTCCAAAACCATCTTTCATGTAGACATGGATGCCTTCTTTGTCTCGGTGGAGGAGCTGTTCGATCCCTCGCTCAAGGGCAAGGCGGTCATCGTCGGCGGGCAGAAGGACGAGCGCGGCGTGGTCTCCGCGGCTTCGTACGAGGCGCGCAAATTTGGCGTCCACTCGGCCATGCCGCTGCGCACCGCGGGCAAGCTGTGCCCGCATGGCATCTTCGTCGATGGTCATCCGGAGCGATATCGCGAGTACTCGGCCAAAGTCTACGAGGTGCTGAAAGGGTTCTCTCCGCTGGTGGAGATGGCCTCCATCGATGAAGCCTACATGGACATGACGGGAACGGAACGGCTGCACGGCGACTGTCTTCTTGCCGCGCATAAGCTGCATGAGCGCATGAAGGCCGAAACCGGGTTGAACTGCTCGATCGGCATCGCCGAATCGCGTCTGGTGGCGAAGATCTCTTCCGATTATGTGAAGCCCAACGGCATTTTGTGGATCATGCCCGGCAATGAGGCCGCCTTCCTCGCTCCGCTTGAAGTGCGCAAAGTGCCGGGAATCGGCAAGGTCATGGAGCAGAACCTCCATGCCATGGGAATCCGCACCGTGGGCGACCTGCAAAAACTCGATGAGGAATTTCTCGCCGAGCGCTTCGGCAAATGGGGACTGGCGCTGGCCGGTAAATCCCGTGGAGCCGATGCCGGCGGATGGTTCGAGGGCGAGATCGGCGACGATGACGCCCCGAAATCGGTAAGCCATGAACACACCTTCAACCAGGACACCAACCGCCTGGAATTGCTTGAGGCCACGCTGGTGCGCCTCTCCGAGATGGTGGGACGCCGCCTGCGGGAGTATGGGCTGCATGGCCGCACCGTCCAGCTCAAACTGCGTTATTCGGATTTCTCCACCATTACGCGCGCGCATAGCCTGGCCGAAACCACGCAACTCGATACCGTGATTGCCCAGGAGGTCTGCTCTCTCTTTCACAGCAACTGGAAGAAAGGAGCGAAGATCAGGCTTCTCGGAGTGCACGTCTCCGGCTTTGACTCTCCCGCCATGCAACTGGACATGCTGGAAGACAATCTGCGGCAGCGCTGGGGGAACGTGCTTCATGCCGCCGATCGCCTGCGCGACAAATACGGAGACTCGGTCGTCTCCCTTGCCGGTGGAATGAAGGGCGGCTTCCGCGAGCGCACCCACGAAAATCCCGCTGGATTGCCCGGCAAAAAGCCGCCCGAGCAATAACGTTTGATCTTCAATGCGCTCCCGAACTCGATAACATAAAACGCAATCGGTTTTCCGTATCCGGATTCAAAAGGTAGACTGCATATATGGCGGACCAGCCACCACGCACAACAATTTTATGGGCAGCCCCCGATCAGCAGGAACGGTTGAAGGAGCTCACGACCGACGAAGCCGGCATCAAGGAGCTTCCCCTTCGCCGGGACGTTCGCTCCCTGGGACAGCTTCTGGGCGAGACCTTGCGCGAGCAGGGCGGCCGCGAACTCTTCGAGATGGTGGAAGAGTTGCGCATCATGGCGATCGCGCGCCGCGAGCCGGACACATGGAGCAATGAATGGAGCGCCGCCGGGCCTCCACTGCCGCAGGCCGAAATCGCGGCGCATGCGCGCAAAGCCATCGCCGAGATGAATTTGCGGCAGGCTTACCACGTCGCCAAGGCCTTCTCCATCTATTTTGAATTGACCAACCTTGCCGAGACCAACCATCGCAAGCGCCGCCGCCGCGCCACCCAACTGCATCCCGAGCGCGCCCCCTTGCCGGGATCGTTTCGCGGCACATTGCTGCGCATGAAGAACGCCGGACTCTCCGCCGAACAGGTATTGCACGCATTACGTTCGATCGAGGTCATTCCCGTTTTTACCGCTCATCCCACCGAGGTCTCGCGCCGCACGGTCCTTTACAAGCGGACCCGGATCGCCGAGCAGCTGCATGAGATTGACCTGCTCCCGCTCACCACCTTCGAGGCGGCGGAGCATCAATCCAGGATCGCCGGTGAGATTGCCGCCATGTGGCAGACCGATGAGGTCCGCCGGCGTCAGCCCAGCGTGCAGGACGAGATCAAGATGGGCCTCAATTATCTTGGGGGCTCCGTCATCCGGACCATCCCCGACATCTATGACGAGATGGCCAGCGCCCTGCGGCAGATTTATGGCATCTCCATCACCGCCCGCGATCTGCCCACCATGGTCCGCTTCGGATCGTGGATCGGCGGCGACCGCGATGGCAATCCCAACGTCACCCCGGCGGTGACCCGCACCGCTCTCGATATGGCCCGCGAGGCGGTGCTGAAGTTTTATCTTGCCCAGGTCCAGGACCTGATCGACCTTCTCAGCAGCTCGCAGCGGCAGGTTGCATGTTCTCCTCAATTGCTTGAGCAACTGAAGAATTACGAGCAAACCGTCGCGATGGAAAAGGTGGTGCGCTCCTCCGACGAAATCTACCGCCAATTCCTCGCCTATGTGCGCGAGCGCATGAGGGCCACGCTGCTTTCCGGAGGCGGTCCCCGCGCTTACTCATCGGCCAAGGAATTTTCGGCGGACCTGGAGCTGATTCGCGAGAGCCTGGCGCAGCATGGCGGAGAAAAGATGGCGGAGCTGCTGCTCGATCCGTTGTTGCGGCAGGTTGATACATTCGATTTCTATCTGCACACGCTGGACATTCGCCAACATGCCAAATTTCACCGCCAGGCCTTGCGGGAAACGGCCCACGACAACCCCGCGCAAGAGCCCAAAGCGGGCAAGGCGTCCCCGGCGGTGACACCGCTGGTGCTGGACACCATGCGCGAGGTGGCGAAATTGAAGGTGGAGTTTTCTCCCCGCGCCATCCAGCAGTATGTAATCAGCGGAGCGACCTCGGTGGACGATGTCGCCGGACTGGTACGCCTGATGGAGATGAATGGCATCCGGGTCGGAGCGGCCCAGGCTCCCGACGGAGCTTCCGATCCGGGCGTGATGCCGGTCCCGCTCTTCGAATCGATTGAAGACCTGCGGGCCTGCCCGGAGATTTGCCGCCGGCTTTGGACCGCTCCTGAATATCAGCCACTGCTCAACTCCTGGGAGCGCCGCCAGGAGATCATGCTCGGCTACTCCGACTCCAACAAAGATGGCGGCATGCTCACCAGCTC
>CAYTQA010000226.1:0-5428 GCA_964439495.1 uncultured Terriglobales bacterium
TTGAAGCAGTCGCCTGCGAAGTGGGGGCTGCCGGCTGTGGGGTTGGATTCGACTGGCCTTGCAACTGCTGCACAGCAGACTGAACCCCGCCCGGCTGGATAGTCGAGGCTTGCGCTGCGGCTTCCATGAATGCCGCATTCATGGTCGCAGGCTTCATGGCAGCATTGGCCATATTGCCGGTGTGTTTGTCCTCCGAGCTTCCTTTCGTTGTATAGCCCGGCTCGATAACCACGAAATCCTGGGCCGCAGGCATCTTCGCGGATGTCACTTTAAGCCCGGTCCCATTTGCCTGCGAAGCCGATTGAGGAGCAGCAGCCGTTACGCTATGTCCCGATGCGATCTCCGGGCGAGAAGCAGGCGAGAGGACCTTCACCGTCCATTTTGCGGCCGATCCATCAAGCTCAAAATTATGCGGAGAAGTCAGATCAACCACCACCCGCGTTACGGGAGGAACAGCCTGGTATTGCGACATGCGAACGTCTTTAATGCCGTCGCTATGCACCTGAATCTGTTGAGCGTGTTTGGCCATCACCGCATTCGGCAAATCCACTACAATTCGGTCCGGCGAAATCAACCGGATCGCTTTAGGGTCACGGACGCCAACGGCATGAATTTCAACATCCATGCCATCATGGGAGCGGACCAGCGAAATGCCACTGACTTGAATGGGCCGTGCATGAAGGGCCGCAGTTACGTGGATCGATGGCGCCGGCGCTTGAGACTGGGCAGCCGCCTTGGGAGCAACCCCCTGGGCGTCGCGGGGAGCGCTTACCCGGACTGAGTATGTCGCGGAAGGCGCGTTGCGGCTGGCGTTCCCTGAATCCGGAGTGGCCCTGACCAGCAGTCCATTCGCTGTATCCTGCAGGTGAATCGTGGTGCGCGGCTCAAGAGAGACTTCAATCCGTGCTACTTGAATGCCTTGCGCCCCCTGGTAGGAAGAGACACGATAGGAGACCACACCGGGCAAATTCACGGAGTGCTTATTGGCATCTACTTTCGCTACAGAGACTCCCGCCAAATCAATCAGCAGAAGATTGTCCGCCGGGCGGTATTCGTTGTGAACCAGAGGGCCGTTCGCGCGAATGGCGATAACGCTGTCACTTCCGGAAGCCTGGACAGCGACACCCGTTACCTGCGAATCGGCCGCCGCCAAACCGCACAAAATTACCGGCAGCAGAATAAACCACAGTTGCTTTAGCCTCATCTCGTCTCTCCTCACGATCGATCAGCGTTCGCCACGGATCGTGCGCGGCTTGGTCCCAATTCGATGGAACTGTTTTTAACCGTGCCGCTTTGGAATTCGCCTGCGCCATTCTTCGATTGCGCACACAGCGATTTACCGCTTCGGGACCTTTTCCATGAAGTGTTCCCATGGAAAGGACCATTCCTTAAACCGGCCCACAGAAACTTCGACTGCTAAAACTGCAATGACTCATTTCATTTCACAGCTCTTTTGCGCCTAATGGCACGTAAGAACTGTTACACATTCCGATGTCCATTACCTCATCAAACTGATGGGGCAGAAACCTTCTTGACAACCTCCCGAGTCGAGGTGTGTCCGAGCATATCCGACGTGTTTTGGCGGAAGAACACGCTGTCTCCCGTGATCCTTTCCACCGTGCCATTAAAGAGGGCGTCATTTTCCCGCAGAACATAAGGACGCTTCGAGGCATTCTCAACCAGCGCCATATTTCCCTCGCGGGTCCTGACGATACCTTTCAACACAACTTGCTCGATATCCAGGCAGCGCTTTCCGGTCACGCAATTTCCCGCGACCCCACCTTGCATACCTTTATGGATTGGGCTGACAAATGGGTCACGGCGTCCCAATCCATATACTTTATGGATTACCGCCGCAGCTGCGGGCGGGGCGGGCGCTGTCTCCGGGGAAACCGGTTTCGCGGCCACGATAGGCGGCTTCACCGCATTTTTTACCTCTAGAGATTTAGCCGGCTTCGCAACTGGAGCTGCCGGAGCGGCCTTCGCGTTGAGGGGCTTTGCGCCGGAGCCTGCATTCTTCTTTGGAACGATCACCGCAGGTTTAGCATGAGCTGTTGCCTGCGAAGATGGTGCGGCTTTACCGGAAGCGGAAGCTGCCACAGACCTGGGAGCCGTTGCAGACCCTTTCGGCGCGGGACCATTCGCGGCAACCGGTTTGGAATTCTTTAAGCCCTGCACCGGAATAGAAACCGCCTTGGCAACAGGCGCGTTCTTTTTTGCCGGCGCCGCAGGCTGCTTTACCGCAACCGTCTGGGCCGATGGCTTAACCGATTTTCCATTACCGGCATTCTGCGTCTGCGACTTGTCCTTGCTCGCCACGTGGGTCTTGCTGGAGACCTGAGCATTGCTGGTCTTCGGCATAAACGGGGACTTCGCGGTCTTGGATGACGGCTGAGAAGGACTGGCTTTTACCTGTACGTGGGTCGAACCCGTGCTGTTCTGGTCCGGGGTACTGGGCTGGGAGCCTTGTCCCACCGCAACACCGCTGAGCAGTGCAATCACAATGAGTATATCTACATTCATCACAATGGATTTCATGGCGCTCATCCCTGCTCTCACTTGTTGGCCGGCGCGTTGGCTGCCTGCGCAACCGCTTCCGGCTTGCTGAAGAACGTCTTTGCCGTGCAAGCCACCGTCACGCTCTCATTCGGAGCGTAGTCGTATTTACGTTTGGTCGCGGAGCTCTTTCCGCCGATCGCCGCCATCCGCAGATTGTCCACATTCACAATGCGTTCCATTCCGGCAATGTGATCGAAGAAATTCAGCATCGCGTAATAAGGTCCATCGAGTTCAACATCAAAGGGAACCTCGATGTAATACTGCTTGGCATTCACCGGTTTGGCCTCAAAGCTGCGGATCTCGATCCCAGAATTGCTGGCTGCCTGCTCCATTTCACGAATAAAATCGTCGGCGCTCTTGGAATCCGGGACGATCCTTCTTTGCCGGTCCATTTGCAGCTGGAGATTGGCAATCTGCGACTCAAGGGCATTGAGCTTGCCTTCAAAGGGCCGCAGCATGGCATTTTCCGCCTGCTTGGCCTGGAGACGGGCCCTATCTTCTTCGTTTTTCGTCTTTTTATCGCCGAGTCCCGGATAGGGTCCATACCAGGCCATGGCAAAGACCAAGACTCCCGCCAGGAGTGCGACCCCCATCTGTCCAATCACCGGTAATTCTTTGAATTTGTTCATGGCTGATTCCTGTTCACTTTAAGACTTGCCCGCCTGCTTGCCTGGCTTTTCCGCCTGTTGTTTAAGACAAATCAGGATGAAGTTGAAGGCCTGCATATTTTTCACGCCTTCATCCTGGTAGGTCTCTTTGATTTCAATGGTTTTGAAATAGCCCGATTTGGCCAGGTTCGTCATCAGATTGGCCACGGCATCGGCGCTTAAGGCAATACCCTGCACGTCAATTTCACTGCCGGCATCGTTCATGGTGCTGAGCCAAACCTGGTCAGTGTTATTGACGGTCGCCCCCACGGTATCCAACAGATTCACCGGTCCGGACTGATTCGCGCGAAGATCGTCAATCACCTTGATCCGATTTTCATATTCCGCGGCCTCTTTCTGCCGCAGCTCGTAGCGTTGTTTTATGGCTGCCAGACGGAGAGCATCGGATTCTTCCTTTTTGATCTGCTGCTGGATCTTCTGCGACTCCGCATCAAATCCATGGCCCATGTACACCGTGGCCATAATGGCTATGCCAATCGCGATCACAAACATCAGGACCGGACTGGGACCTTCGGAAGGCAGGACCGGCATGGCCGGGCCCGTACGCTTTGCTTTCGGTTTGGGAGCACCTAGAAGATTAATGCGAATCATAGCTCTTCAAAACTCCTCAGGGCCAATCCCACCGCGATGGCGAGTTGTCCCGCATTTTGTTCTTCCACCAGGGCCGCCTCTCGCGCCGGCACCGAAGAGGGCACGATGCGCTTGAAGGGATTTAAAAGCTCAACCGGGATGGAAAATTCCTGCCGCAAGGCCTCGATCAGCCCCGGCACCTTGGACGATCCGCCGGCCAGATAAATTCGTTCAATATGCTCTCCGGCGGCAGTGGCGCGGAAGAAATCAAAAGTCTTCTGGATTTCCAGGACGATGATCTCCGTCACCTGCTGCAGGATCGGCAGCTTGGCATCTTCACTTACAGTACCGACCTGCTGACCGAGCTTCAGTGATTCCGCATCTTCAAAGCTGAGATCGAGCTCTTTCTGGAGGGAATCGGTATATTGATTGCCGCCAACACTCACGTCGCGGGTAAAAAGAGGAGTGTTTCCTTTCACAATATTGATGTTCATCACGCTGGCGCCCAGATTCAACAGAGCGACCGTGGAAGTGGGCGACGGTTCGTAGTTGTATTCATAGCAGTTCTGAAGGGCAAAGGCATCGATGTCCACAACCGCCGGCGTGCGGCCCGCCAGGTTGAGCACGTTGGTGTAGTTGAGGATTTTATCTTTCTTCACCGCCACCAGCAGCACATCCATCTGCTCGCCCGTGGGATCGTCGGTAAGGATCTGATAATCAATATTTACGTCCGAGATATCGAAGGGAATATGCTGGACCGCCTCTGTCTGGATACTCTCGCCCAACTCGGTCTCCGTCATGGTCTGCATCGGGATCTTCTTCACGATGACCGAATGTCCGCTGACCGAGGTCGCCACCGCTTTAGAGGCGATCTTGTGGTCGGAGAAAATCTTCGAGATCGCGCTGGAGACGCTGCCGCTATCCACGATCATGGAATCCACCACGATGTCCGCGCCCAGCGGCTCCACTCCCAGATGGGTAACGTGGACCTCGCCTCTGGAACGCTTCAGCTCCACTGCCTTAATGCTGCTGGAGCCTATGTCCAGCCCCACGATGGTTTTTGCTCCGCCAAATCCAAACATTCCGTTGCCTCACTTGCGCCCTCTACTAAAATTTCCTGGAGCGCCGATTCCCTGCTCCGGCAGCCATGCTGCCGGATGTTCCTTAATGCGCCGCAGCCGCGCGCGCGGCCCGTGGTTTCTTCTTGATTTCCTTGCCTTCCCCTAACATGCTCTTGCGTTCCATCCATTGATCGAGGATGGTTTTTTTAAACTTCCAGCGATTGCCGAGCTTAAAGGCAGGAATTTTATTTTCGTAAACGTACTTGTATAGCGTGTCGGGACTGATTCCCAGGTATTGCGAAGCCTGGCGGATATTCATCACTTCACGCGAATCTGCGCCCATAACACTGTGCCTTTCCACAGATGATTCATCTGATCGCCTCTTCAGCGGGGCCCTTCCTGGAGGCCTTCCGCACCTCACTGGAATCCTAAGCAGGGAGTAAATAGCCCGCTTTTCCCGGAGGGAAGGCTTCAGGTGAAGGTGTTATACATCGGTTAGTACCTGCTGTGTCAAGGCAGAGTTCCTGTTTTCTTCCGGTTTCTTCCGGTTTTTCTGGAATTTAGGACATG
>CAYTQA010000227.1:0-5404 GCA_964439495.1 uncultured Terriglobales bacterium
GCGCGCGGGGAGTGATGGGTGTGGGCAGCGGCATTACCTATGATTCGTCCCCATCCGCCGAGTGGGAGGAGTGCGGATGGAAATGCGGCTTTCTAACGCAAAGAACTCCAACATTCGAACTGTTTGAGACGCTGCTGTGGGATGACGAGTATGTGCTTCTTGATCGGCACCTCGCGCGCATGTCAGGCTCAGCGGAGTATTTCGGTTTTACTTTAGATCGCAGCGCGATTCAGAACAAGCTCAATGATGCCGCCGCCCGATTTCCTTCGTCCCAAAAGCGGCGCGTTCGGATTTCGCTTGCGCGCGACGGCCAGATGATCGTGGAAGACGCGCCCATAGCGGAAACGCGCTATGGACGGGTGCGGATGGCCGAGCATCGGGTTTCCAGTAATGACCGCTTCCTCTTTCATAAGACCACGCACCGGCAGTTCTACGATAGCGAGCTGGCCTCGGCCCGCGCGGCGCAATGCGATGACGTCCTGTTCTTCAATGAACGCAACCAGCTTACGGAGGGCGCGATCCACAACGTCTTTATTTTGAAGGATGGCGTCTGGCGCACGCCTCCGGTGCAGTGCGGATTGCTTGCCGGGAGCTACCGCGGGATGTTTCTCGCCGAACATTCTGAGGCGCTGGAGGCTGTCCTTCGACTGGAAGATCTGGTGGAAGCAGATGCGATTTTTCTTTGCAACAGCGTGCGCGGAATGTACCAGGTGGAACTCGTCCAGGCAGAGATTCTCACCTCCAGCCTTGTTCCCGGGCAGTGATGCTCCCCAACCACCGCGCCGTTTCGGTCCGTAGCGGGCGGCCTTCTTTTTCCCTTCGAGCATCTAAACGAGAGTTGCAGATTGAGGTGGAATATGAAAGAGGAAACAAAGAAGTGCGCGCATCCCGCATGTAGCTGCTCTGCTCAGGAAGGCGACAAATACTGTAGCCAATATTGCCACGACGCGCGCGAAACCCTGGAGCTGTCTTGCAACTGCGGCCACGCCGGATGCGAAGTCACTTCCCGCGAAAGCGCCGCTTGACCTATCTGTCTGGGTGCTGGGCTCCCACTCATCACAGTACTCGATGGGTGGGAGCGAATTCGGGGTGCCCTACTCATCGTGTGTCCCCGTGTCTGGGTGCTGTTTTGCGTTCGCATGGGCGGATGTGGGAGTGAGGAATTTCCTTATAATCAGCGAAAGCCCTGCCAAACCCGAACCGTTACTATGTCGCATTCTTTGTCACCTCGTTTAAATCCATCGGCGAGGTGAGGGCCAGGAACCCTGAAACCATTGCTGCGCACCTGGCGCGCTCAAACCAATTGCATAGGCAAGGGACACTGCTCATGGCGGGCGCATTCCTTGACCGTCCCGAGGAACCGGTCACCACGATGGCTGTCTTTACTTCAAGAGAAGCCGCGGAAGAATACGCAAAAGGCGATCCGTTTGTCCTGAATGGAATGGTCACGCAATGGTATGTCCGGGAATGGGCGAGCATCCTCACATAAAACCGGGTGCCCACGTTTATCGCGGTATTCGGATGAGTGGGGAGTTCGTTGTTCGGTCCCGGGGTCCCCTGCGGGCGCCGGTTTGCGCGCGCAAGGGATGGGATTGGGGGGAGGAAAGCCGAACCTGCTAGTTCTTTGCTTCAGCCCGCTCTTTCCATGTGGCTTGGCCTTTTTTTGCCGGCGCCTTGCTGGCTTTCACATTTTTTCTTACCGGTTTCTGTGCTGGCCCGTAGGCCTGCTTCTGCATCGGTTTGCCCGGCTTCATTGTCTTTGGCTGGCTTTTGGGCTGCGCCTTGGCGACCTGCTTCTCCATCCCCTTCGCCGGCTTCGCCCCGGGGCATCCGGCGGCCTTCGGATACTTACGGCAATCGGCCTCCTGCGCCTTGGGATGGGCCTTGAACGGGTTCTTGAAATGCGACTTGAAACCCTTCTTCTCCGATTTATCTTTCTCCTTGGCGGCCTGCTTCTGCTGCTTTTGCGATGCCTTGGAATCGGTGTTCTGCCCTTGCACGTCGCCATAGGCTGAAACCGCCAGGCCGAGCGCCAGGACCGATACGGTCAAGATCTTGGTTGCTTTCATCTTGTCCTCCCTTGCAGCACGGGTGTGCCTGGGACAATAGAACCATCATTTCAGGCCAGGCAGTTAGGCACTTTGGTGCATGTTCGCCCGTGAAAGGCAGCCATCAGGGCTGCGACTTCCGAGAGGATGGGACGGGTCAAAAATCAGGATGGCAACGAGACTACCGGGTGCCCCATCCGTCGTGGTTTTCGACGGGTGGGTCTTTAACGAGTTTCCGCTCATCGCGATGTTCGATGAGTGGAGTTAGGGTATCCTATAGCTTCATGCCTACATTTCCAGCAACGCTCGCCCCGGTCTCTGAAGCGGTGACCCACTCCATCCGCGTGGAGGTGCTGGCGCGGCACTCGCCCGAGAACTCACGGCCGAAGCAGGGCGAATGGGTCTTTCAGTACACGGTACGCATTACCAACCAGGGGAGCGAGCGGGTGCAGCTTCTCAGCCGCCACTGGACCATCACCGACGCAATGGAGAACATCCGCGAGGTCAAGGGTCCGGGCGTGATCGGGGAGCAACCGGTGCTGGCGCCGGGCGAGTCGTTCCAGTACTCGTCGTGGTGCCCTCTCAAGACCCCGATGGGCATGATGCATGGCACCTACCAGATGGCCGGCCCGGACGGGAAGCAATTCGATATCGAGATCGCCCCCTTTGCGCTGAGGGCCCCGCAGACCATCCACTAAACCGGCGTTCTTCCAAGCCGATCAGTCGTCCTTTTCCTGGCTTCCCCAAGCTTCAAGACGGGTTTGCGCCTCGAAGGCCGTGTACTTCCGATACCCTCGCAAAGCGCTCATTTACCCGCATCTGCCGCTATACTTCCAAAATTATGCAGACTCTTGGACATGTGCTCACCGCCGCAGTGCTTGCCATGGTTTTTCGCTGGCTCTGGAGGTCCTCTGCCGTCGAGAAGGCCCGGGAAGAATCTGGCCGCAAGATCTTTCCCCCGACACGGGCCATTCGGGCGCTTACCGGGGTGATGGGGACCATCATGATCTCGCTGGTGGTGCTGGTGTCTATCCTGGCCCGCAAGCCCGAAGACTGGTGGGCGCCGTACCTGTTCCTGGCGATTCCGCCAGTCCTGACCATCAATGTGGATGGCGTGGAATCCCGCATATGGTATAGCGGGGAGAAGAAGATCCGATGGGACGAGATCGCCAGCCTGCACTACAACGCCGGCAATAAACAGTTCACGGTGCGGGCCACGGACGGGCGCAAGATCACCCATGCCGGCTTCAACGCCGACCCATATATCTTTCAGCAGGAAATCCAGAGGCGCACGCGGCTGCCCCTGAAGATCACCCGGCCGGGAACATGGAAGGCTGAAACCATCGAGCTTCCGTACGACGAACCGGCGGAGGTCGAACCCGAGTTGGCCCACAAATCCTGATCAGAGCATGATTCGGACGCTTCTTCGCTGAATCGCTGTGTTCGATGCGGGAGCACGAACGCATTCTTCACTTATTGCTGGAATCTGGAATGATGAGCGCTTGCTCACTCGATGGACATTCCGAAGGCGCTGGCATGCAGAAGCCCAGTCGGGTCATGATGTAGAAGACCCAACGCCAATCTCTTATCTCCCAGGCGCTTGAGCAGCTTCATCAGATCGGCATCGCCTTCGTCACGGACAATGGAGGAAACCAGGAAAAGGCGCGGGGAGGCGGTCATGCTGGCTTCTTCCGCAGTCTTTGCATCGGATGCAACAACAATTGTTTAAGAGCGGACATTTAAATATCCCTCAAAATCGTCAGATATTTTTAGTGGCGCTAAGCGAAGCGGAAACCGCCTCCAGCTTCCCTAAGGGGGCTGTGAGCGGGGCGTCCCGCTTTGCGGATGCCTCCATGGCGGCCCGCCAATTTACAAGCCGCCACCCGGAAGAGAAGGCCCCATTTGCCGCATTAGGACCATCCGTCATCGTGATATGCGCCATTAACGCGCCGCACTGAAACAGCCGTGCGACTCAAAGGCCTGCACCACTTCCGTTGAAGGTCCGACTGCCTGGACCACCGGTGGAGTATGAAAAAGCTTTCCGCATTCGCTGCACCGGAGCGCGATCAATTCGCCTCTCTTGTAGTAATAAGAATTCAGTTTGCGTGTTTTCATAATATTTCCTCCGAACCATTGCCTTTCTCCGAAGTCACTGCTCCCCTCGGAACGTGACATAGTGACTGTGAAGCCCTGCGAGGGAGTTAGACTTGGGCCCCGCCCCGCATTCTCCAAAAAACTCTATAGTGACAGGTCTGCTACCTGGGCACATCGTTTGTCTTTGAATCGCCCGTGACTTTATCTTTCCCGCTGATCGCCAGGGACTTCGTGCCTTCCCCAACCTTTTTCTCGGACCGCCCAATTCCCACGCCAATGGCCTTGGCTGCCGCAATCGGGTGCCCGCCTGCAATGTCGTGTCCGGCTGCTTTGCCGCCTCGACCGATATCGCCTGGCGCCGCTCCGAAGGTGTCCGATCCGCCCACGTTCAGGTGCGAGAGGGTGTTTTCATCGAGGCTTCCATTCACCGTCAGCTTTTCATCTCTCTGAAAGTTGTGGACCGCGCGCCGCGTCCGCACGTTCATCCTGCCCGTGGCGGGACCGGCATTGTAGCCTTTGCTATTCAATTTCACCTGCGCCGTGCGAATGATCGCGGGCGTGAGCCCCACCATCTTCGTGGCCGGCTGCACTTCGGTATTCGCCGAGTTTCTGGTGACCACCGTTCCGGATGGGTGAGGTTGCGACTGCGACACCGCGGGCGTTTGATATGCCGCCGCGCAGGTCCCCAGCGCAGACACCAGCATGAAAGCTTTCCATTGTTGTTTCATATAGATCTCCATCGGTGACTAAGGTGAGAAAGCTTCAGATGGGCTGACTTAGTTCAGTGGACCTGAAAGAGGAGAAGGACGGTTACTGCCTCAACTCTCATTATATTGTGCTGACCCTCGCGGAATGTGTGCAATATAGGTCAGTTTTCAAGAGTGCAGAGTTCCGGCGAATCCCCCGTGCAGCGGCGCCTTATCGAGGGGCGCTGCTCACACCCGATCCGGGGAACCGCATGGCCGCGACAAATGCAAGGGCCGCAATTGCCAGGAGAAGATGTCCGGCAAAGAAATTGCCAAGAAATGTGTACAGCATGATCGCTGTTGCCGCGGGAATCAGGGCGACCAGCATCAAGACCGGCCTGGTCGCAGTCAAGGGCCGTGCCGCAATCAGGCCGAAGATCCCCGCCAGAATTATCAGGGTAGCGGAGTCCGCAAGCCAAAGCCCCTTGGAGCTGCCCGAGTAAAAGCGCGGCAAATTGGAGGCCGTAATAGCTGCCTGGGCCTTGCTGAAGGCGGCGGCATGGAGCGCTCCACCCA
>CAYTQA010000228.1:0-5402 GCA_964439495.1 uncultured Terriglobales bacterium
TAGCTGCTGCTGTCATCTGGCTGTGCTCAGACCAGGCATCCTTCATTACCGGGGTGGATTATCCCATTGACGGCGGTTTTTTTAATCTCCGCTGAGGCTGCGGCATTTCAGGCTGGCATAAAAGCTATACAGAAGTGATTTCCAGATTTTAGAATGCAATGGCCCTCAACCTCTGCCCATGAGAATCGATTCGCACCAGCACTTCTGGAAGTATGATCCGGTCCGCGACGGCTGGATCACCGGGAAGATGGCCATCCTGAAGAAAGATTATCTGCCCGAGCAGCTTGTCCCCGAACTTCGGGCCGCAGGCATGGAGGGATGCGTGGCGGTCCAGGCCGATCAGTCGGAAGCCGAAACGCTCTTCCTGCTGGAGCTGGCGGACCGGCATAGTGCGGTTCGCGGCGTGGTGGGCTGGGTCGACCTATGCGCGGAGAATGTAGCTGAGCGCCTGGAGTTTTTCTCGCGGTATGAGAAGCTTTGCGGCTTTCGTCATATCGTGCAGGCCGAGGCCGACGATCGTTTCATGCTGCGCGACAATTTTCTGCGCGGAATCTCGTGCCTGGGAGAATTCGGGTTCACCTACGATATTCTGATCTATCCCCAGCAGCTTCCGGCGGCAGTGGAGCTGGTTGCCCGATTTCCCGATCAGCGTTTTGTGATCGACCACATCGCTAAGCCGGCCATACGAGAGCAGCGCAACTCTCCCTGGGCGCAGCACATGCGGCAAATTGCCCAGGGCCCGAATGTCTACTGTAAGATTTCCGGGCTCATCACCGAAGCCGACTGGGAGCGCTGGTCGGCCGATGATTTCAAGCCTTACCTGGACGTGGTCTTCGAGGCCTTCGGCGTTGACCGGCTCATGTTTGGTTCGGACTGGCCGGTCTGCCTGCTGGCGGGCAGCTATGGCCAGGTGGTCCAGTTAATCGCGGATTACACGCGCAAGCTGGGAGAGGCCGATCGGGATAAGATTTTCGGATCCAATGCGGCGCATTTTTATGGACTTTGAGAGTTCGACATTATGGACTTGCAACTGAAAGACAAGGTAATACTCATCACCGGCGGGGCCAAAGGGATTGGCGCGGCCATTACCGAGGCCAGCGCCGCTGAAGGCGCGCTCCCGGTGGCGCTTGACCGCGATGCCGAGGCCGGTGAAGCCATCAGGAAGCGGTTGACCAGCCGCGGCGCGAAGTGCGCATGGATTGAAATTGAGCTGTCCAGCCCGGACTCATGCCGCTCCGCGGTGCAGGAGGCGGCGCAAACCTATGGCAGGATCGACGCGCTTATCAATAACGCCGGGGTTAACGACCGGGTTGGGCTGGAACACGGCACTCCCGAGGAGTACCAGGCATCGTTGAAACGCAACCTGCTGCACTACTACGATATGGCCCACTTCTGCCTGCCTTATCTCAAACAGTCGCAGGGCCCAATCCTAAACATCAGTTCGAAAACCGCGATTACCGGCCAGGGAGGCACGTCAGGATATGCTTCCGCCAAGGGGGCGATCCTGGCGCTGACGCGTGAGTGGGCCGCGGAGTTGCTGCCGTACGGCATCCGCGTGAATGCGATTGTCCCCGCCGAGGTCATGACCCCGCTTTACCGGCAATGGCTCAACACCTTTCCCGAACCGGAGGCGAAGCTGGAGAAGATTGTTTCCAAAATCCCGCTCGGAAAACGCATGACGCAGGCCGAAGAGATCGCCTCGGTGGCGGTGTTTTTGCTCTCCGCAAAGGCCGGACATATTACCGGCCAGCATTTATTCGTCGATGGAGGCTATGTGCATCTCGACCGCGCACTGACCTGAAATCGTGGCCGGTGTCGATGACGCGCAGAAGGAGAACATGAGCAATCAAAAAGCCCGCTATTGCCTGACGCTGGACCTCAAAGACGATCCCCGGCTGATCGCCGAATATAAAAGGTATCACCAGAAGATCTGGCCTGAGATCACCAAAAGCATCAAGGACGCAGGCATCGAAGACCTCGAAATTCACCTGCTGGGAACGCGCATGTTCATGATTATGGAGGTCAGTGACCGGTTTTCATTCGAGGCCAAGGCGAAGGCGGACCAGAGCAACCCGAAGGTGCGGGAGTGGGAAGAACTCATGTGGAAGTTCCAGCAGTCGCTGCCCCAAGCCAAGCCGGGCGAAAAATGGCTTCTGATGGAGCGCATCTTCAAGCTGGAGGCATAGGTTCGGAAGACAATCGGAAGACTAAAAGATTACCGGGTCTATCATCCAGAGCGAGCACGGAGTGCAAGCGAAGGACCCCGAAAGAGCACAGGGCATAGATGCGGCTACAAGCTTTTCAGCGATGATCAAGAGTATGGCTCGAAAGGGGGAAAGATTCCACTTCACTAAAGCGATTCCTCGTCGCTGCGCTTCTCGGAAATCATGACATTTATTTGCTTTTGAAACTGTAAACTCGCAACTGGAAACTTCCAGTGTAAGAGTTGGTCGGAAAGCCTGAAGCTGCAATGATGAACGAGGCATCCCCGGGGTCCTTCGCTTGCGCTGGGCTCTCCCGCTAGCGGGATCGCCTCGCGCGGCGCTCTGGATGACAGAAGCTCGAGCTCAGCCTGCGGCCCGGTCCGCGGCTTGTTCCGCAATCACCGGATTGCTCAAGCTCCCAATCTTCTCAATTTCAATTACGACCTTGTCTCCCGGACGGAGCCAGCGCTGCGGCGTGCGTCCCAGGCCCACGCCGGCCGGGGTCCCTGTACTGATAATGTCTCCCGGTTCGAGCGTCACCACGCTTGAGATGTGCTCAATCAGCGCCGGCACCCCAAAAATGAGCTCCCGCGTATTGGAATGTTGCAGTATCTCATCGCCTATTTTTAAAGAAATATCGAGGGCATGCGGATCGGGAACTTCGTCGCGCGTCACGATGTGAGGCCCCAACGGCGCAAAGGTGGGGAGGCTTTTGCCCAGCGTCCACTGCGTGGTGGCCAATTGAACATCGCGGGCGCTCACATCGTTCAGGATGGTGTATCCGAATACGTGCTCCTGCCAGTTTTCGCGCGCAATCCGATACCCGCGCTTCCCGATGACCACCGCGAATTCAGCTTCGTAGTCGGGTTTTTCCGTTACCGAGGGCAGCACAATCGGAGCATCCGGCCCAATTACCGCGCTGGATAATTTCAGAAACACGGTCGGGACCGCCGGAATCTGCATATTCGATTCAACCGCATGATCGCGATAATTCAGGCCGATGCAAAAGATCGTCCGCGGCTTGGGCAGGGGAGCAAGCAAACGAACGGAGTTCAACGGCACCAGATCTCCGGAGGCAAGTCCGTGATGAAGACGCGACTCCGCCGCCGCCCGGGCCTGGCCCCCCGCGGCAATGAAAGAAATGGCATTGCCGTAACCAAGGTTGGCTAATGGAAAAATTCCATCGTCGCGCAGAATGCCCGCGCCACTGGTTTTCTCTTTAGCGAAGCTTACAAGACGCATGATTTTATTTTAACGCGAGCTGCGCGCATACTGAATGGGAGGCCATGAATTCCGCGAACCTCGTCAGCTCCGGTCAATCTTGAAGGCAATCGCGTAATCGCAGGGCCTCTCCTGCGGCAGTTGGACCTTCAGCCCTGCCGCATCCTGGCTCCATTTTAGTCTGCCCGGGAAGCCGAGCAGTTCAACGTTGGCGATCTTTCCCACGTCGTACTTTCCGTTGGCCGCCAGATCGGAGATCGTGGCCTGCTGCTCCGGCCATCCCATTACAAAGGCATAGAGCGTCTGCCCCTTGGAGGTGAAGCGAACATCTTCCGCCGTAAGCTCCTTGCGGGCTTTTTCGTTGAACTGCTCATTGGTGGAGGCCGCCTGCGTCCCTGGCCCTCCGCCGAATGTCTTCCACGGACGGGAATCGTAAATCGCCTCGCTGTTGATGGCCATCCATTTCGTAATCTCCTGCAGGATGTTCATCTCCCGCGGGTCGAGCATTCCACTCGATGGCAACGGAAAATTGAGCAGCAGATTGCCATTGCGGCTCACGATGTCCACCAGCATATCGATCACCATCTTCGGTGTTTTGTAGGTGATGTCGCGGTTGTAATGCCAATCTCCGATGCAGGTGTCGCTCTGCCATGGCTGAGGCCAAATGCCGTCCAGGACGCCCCGCTCCTTGTCGAGCACGCAGGCGCCGACTTCACAATCTTCCCGGCGCTTGCTCGTATATATCGCCTCAACCTGGCCGCCATGCAGTTTTGCATTCTGGTTGTAGAGATGCGCCACCAGCGCCAGTCCCCAATCTTCGAAGGGGAGATGGCCGTCGGTATAAATCAGATCGGGCTGATACTGGTCCACCAGGTCTTTGATCCGCATGAACCAGTGGCGCTTCCATGCCTCCGGGATGCCGTTTTCATTCCATTCGAGGTTGGTGGCGACCTCCTGCACGGTGTGATAAAAATCCGCATAGCGCGGATCGGCCCCATCGTATGGCACGCCGGCCATCGGACCCTCTTTATCGCTTCCATGGCTCACGGAAAACCATTTGTAGCTGATCCAGAGATGGTCGCTCACTCCGAAACGCAGGCCGTGATTCAAGGCGGCCTTGCGAAACATTCCCACAACGTCCTTCTTCGGTCCCATGTTCACGGCATTCCATTTATTGTGCTTGGAATTCCAGAGATCGAAATTGTCATGATGGACGCCCATGCTCACAAAGTATCTCGCCCCGGCTTTTTTGTAGAGGCCCACCAGATAATCGGGATCGAACTTTTCCGCCTTCCAGGCCGGGATCACGTCCTTGAATCCGAATTTTGAGGGGTGGCCATAATGCGCGAGGTGATATTTGTATTGCCGCTCGCCCTGAATATACATATTGCGCGCGTACCAGTCCCCTGCCTCCACCGACGATTGCGGCCCCCAATGCGCCCAGATGCCAAACTTCGCATTCCGAAACCACTCCGGCACCCGATAATTCCTGAGCGACGCGCGCGTCCCCGCGAACGGTCCAGCCTGAATTTGTGGAGCCGCATCTTCCTGCATGGCAAGGCCCGGCATGGATTTCATGACAGGCACAGCTCCCGCCAACAGCTTCATCAGCGTACGTCTGGACATTCCCATCGTCATTCTCCTGGATTAAGGTTATGGTTGCGCTGCATTCCCGCTCTATTTCTATCAATACGACACCCGATAAAAATTAGGAGCAAACACTTTCAAGAGTGAGGCGTCGAGTTCGGCACGATGAGGAAAATAATAATCCTGCCAACTCGTTCTTGGACTTCCTAATGTCGCTAGAGCATGACCTTTCTTCTTCGGATAAGCTGCACCCCATCCACCAAAATCGTTTATAAGCACTTCAAGGCTCAATAGAAACGATGCCGAAAGCAGCTACATCCTTGTTTCAGAAAATGCCAATCGACGCTCAACCACAACGGCAACAACCCCAGCTGACAACATCCACCAGTT
>CAYTQA010000229.1:0-4750 GCA_964439495.1 uncultured Terriglobales bacterium
CCGAAGGTCCAGAAGGCCATCAAGAACCATGAAGTGCTGGTGGGCATGAACAAGGACATGGTCACCGAAACCCTGGGACGCCCCCCGAAGAAGGTCCGGGAGCGGGACAACGGGGTGAGCTACGAAGAGTGGATCTATGGGGAAGCGCCGGCGGATGTGCAATTTGTCCGCTTTGTGGGCGATGAAGTGGTCCGCCTGGAGATCATGCCGGTGGGCAGCGAGAAGATCGTGAAGACGGAGAAAGAGATCCAGATCAATCCGCAGACCGGGGCCACGACCCTGGCCAGTGCCGGCGCCCCGCCTTCGCCCCTGCCGAATCCGGAAGAGACTGCTGCGTCCAAGGCCGCGAAAACGGCCAGCAAAAAGCCACCAACCCTGCGGCGTCCGGGCGAGGAGCCGCCGGAGAGTACACATATGGGGAATCTCCCGTTGCCACGCGACCCCAATGCCAGTCAGCTTCCGTCTACGACCGATCCCTCCACGCAGACTCCACCGGCGTCGAACCCGAACGATCGCCCATACGGAGGTCCTCAGTAAAGCTCAAGAGGATCTCAGTGGAAATGGAAGCCGGGGCTTGGATGAATCCTGCTCTCATCATGTAGAATCAAATCATCGCGGGTGGGCCTGGTCCGCCGGGGCGTTCTTCCTTTACAAGACAATCGCGTTGTTCAGCAAGGTTGGCCTCGAAAATCAGGAGATTTCTGTCAGGAGATTTGAGAAACAATGGCCAAGATTGCCAAAACAGCAGACCGTAAGAAGGTCATGGATACGTCCAAGAGTACCGATTGCCCCAAATGTGGAAAGCCTACCCGGATTGTGAAGCGGGTAAAGGACCGTGAGCGCGGCATCGGCGGCGGGGTCTTTATTTCCTGCTCCGGCTGTGACTTCTTTGAGCGGCTCTAAAATCAGGGGACTGAACGCCGCACACAATTAAAGTTTAACTTCAGCTCGGCCTAACCCGCCGAGCTGATCTCTTTTAAGATTGCCTGCGCGGCGGCATTTCGATCGGGGGCTCCGGTGATCGGTCGTCCCACCACCAGATGCGATGCTCCTGCCTTGATGGCCTGCGCCGGTCCTGCCGTACGGACCTGATCTCCCGCTGCGCTGCCCGCCGGTCGGATTCCCGGAACCACAATTGCCATCTCCGGCCCCAGCGCCGAACGCAAAGCCGCCACCTCATGGGGCGACGCCACCACGCCTCCGCATCCCGCCGCCTTTGCCAGCTCGGCCAAACGCAGGACCTGATCGGCCATCTGCCCGGAGACCCCGGTTGAGTTCAGCTCATCCTGTGACAGGCTGGTAAGCACGGTGACCGCCAGGACCAGCGGCGGCTTCGCGGCTTCCTTCGCCGCCTCTACCGCTGCTTTCATCATCAGGGGACCGCCGCTGGCATGGACCGTCAGCATTTCTACCCCTAAAACGGCTGCCGAGCGGACCGCCGAAGCCACCGTATTGGGAATGTCATGAAGTTTGAGATCGAGGAAGACCTTCTGCCCGGAGGCCGTCAGCTCTTGGACCAGGGCTGGCCCTTCCGCCGTGAACAATTGCAGGCCGACTTTATAGAAGCTTATGCTGTCCCCCAATTCGTAGACCAGCTCCCGCGCGGAGAGGGAATCAGGGACATCCAGGGCGACGATAAGACGATCACGGGGCGGGATCACGCTCTCAGATTGTAGCAAGATTGCGTGATACCGCCCCGGAAAGTAATGGCACAACCTTCGGCTGTGCTTTAGAAGGCGACTGGGTTCTCGGCCAGTGCCAGGGTATCGGTAGACGAATGAGTATCGACGATGTCCAGCCGGACACGTCCGATCCCACGGGCCTTCAAATCCAGCATCTGAGCGGCTGTATAAGAAAGGTCAATGATTCGGGTCTTGGGGACCGGTCCACGGTCATTGATTCGGACCAGCACCCAGCGGCCATTCTTTAGATTGGTCACCTTCACCCAAGTCCCTAAGGGCAGGTTTCGGTGGGCGGCTGTGAGCTGATACATGTCGTAAGGCTCGCCGCTGGCCGTTTTTCTCCCGTGGAAGTAATGCCCGTACCAGGAGGCAGTGCCCACCTGATAAGGAGCTCTATGTTGGTTGGACGCAGCTCTTGGCCTGCTTTGGGCCAGGGCCGCAGTCGTCATGGAATTTACCGTCTTTCCAGTTTGGGCCTTAATTGGGTCTTTCGAGGGGGAGCCCGCCAATGCCCCTGTAGCCAGTATTAAAGCTACAAGAGCCTGTGTCAGTATTCCTCGCATTTGTTCACCTCTAAGGCTTAGTTTTGGGGATTAAAGACTTCCTGTAATTCTATGAAAGTAAAGACGCTAAGTCAAAAATATTAAATCCTGCTAAAACAAATAACTGTTGCTTTTTTGCAGCAGTTGTTATGAGCCAGATTTTGGGTCTTGCCGGGTGACCTTAACCGGGTCACTCCAAGGTCTGATGTCAGGATGCAGGGGCGCCGTTGCGCCAAATATGCCTAAATGTGGGGCAACCTTTTTTGGTTCGGGGTTCTGCTAAAGTGGGGTGGTGAGGCAGACCCCACCCATCGTGCTCTCGATCGCGGGCTTTGATCCCTCCAGCGGAGCGGGGAGCACGGCCGACCTCAAGACCATCGCCGCTCATGGGCTTTATGGCATCTGCTGTATCTCGGCCCTGACCGTTCAGTCTACCCAGGGGGTACGCCGGGTCGAGGCTTTGCCGCCAGAACTGGTCCGCAAGACCCTTGAAGTGCTGCTTGAGGATTTCGCTCCTGCTGCGGTAAAGATCGGGATGCTGGGCAATGCGGCCGTGGTCGGCGCCGTGGCCGGCGTTCTGGGACAGGCCCGTTTGCCCCACATTGTCCTTGACCCTGTGATCCGTTCCTCCTCCGGAGCGGAGCTTTTAGACAAGGCGGGCATCGACCGGCTTCTGCAAGAGCTTCTGCCCCTGGCGGAGGTAATTACCCCCAATCTCGCCGAAGCCGAGGCCCTTACCGGGACCCCTGTTCGCAATCTTGCGGGGATGGAGGCGGCAGCCCAAAGCCTCCATGAGCTGGGGGCCCGGAATGTGGTCATCACCGGAGGACATCTGGACCGGCCCACCGACCTGCTCAGTCAAAGGTCCGGATCCGGCTCCCATATTATGAAATTCCAGGGCGAGCGCGTCTCCACCAATTCCTCCCACGGGACCGGCTGCGCATTCGCCACCGCCCTGGCCTGCAACCTGGCCAACGGTAAACCGCTGGCCGAGGCCACCCACTTGGCCAAGGAATTTGTGACCCAGGCCCTGCGCCATGCCTATCAGGTCGGAAAGGGCAAGGCCCCGGTAAACCATCTTTGGGAGTGGGACCCGGAATGATCGGGATCCTTGTTCTTTAGATCGGCAATCGCCAAATTACCCGGCTAGGCGTATTGTCTACAGGGAAGCTTTCTTCCGATGTAATTTACTACACTGATTTGCTTGTTCAGGAGGGCTGTACATGGCTCAGAGCTGGATCAAGCTGTTCCGTTGCTCTCTGGTAGTTGTCTTTCTTTTCTCGTTTGCACTGCTCAATGCGCAAAATATCCCGCAGGCTGCCTGGAGGCGACCCATGGGAGCGCCACTTGCCAGCGCGCTCGGCAAAAAGCCCGAAATCGGCGACATGATTGACGATGGTTATTGGCAGGGGGCCCCGGTCGGGGGCTTCGGCGCGGGCACCTTCTCCCGCAGTTATCGCGGCGATTTTGCCCGCTGGCATTTAAAGGCCGGCATCCATAAATACCAGAGCGTTCCCGCCAACCAGTTCAGCGTCTTCATGCAGACGCAGGGAGCGGCGAAAGGCATTGCCGAGGTCCTATATGCGGGCAAGCCGGAGGGGAACCCTCTTTCCGCGTGGAATTGGGGCTATGCGGTTGGAGCGGGCGAGTATGCGGCGCTTTATCCCAAGGCGTGGTTTGATTACCGCGCCCCCGAGCTTCCCGCCCATCTGGTCCTTGAGCAGTTCTCGCCCATCCTGCCCGACAACTATAAAGAGAGCAGCTATCCGGTCGCCGTGTACAACTGGCATGCCTCGAACCCCACCCAGCAGACGGTCACCGTCTCGGTAATGTTTTCCTGGACCAATATGATTGGCTGGTTTCGCGATGGCAGCAGGAATTTGACGAACCAGATCAATCTGCAGAACACCAACCATTTCCGCAGCCAGCAATTGGCAAATGGCTCGACCATGAAGGGCATCGTCTTTGACCGGGTAAGGAAAGAAGACGCTGTGCAGGACGATTGGGACGGCCAATTCGCCATTGCGGCGGTGGAATCTCCCGGCGTCGAGGTCAGCTATCTCAGCGCCTTTTCTCCCCAGGGGGACGGCAACGAGGTGTGGAAGCCGTTTTCCACGAATGGCGTCCTCCCCAACCTGGACCTTAATTTTGCCAGCAGTGGCGAGCAGTTGGCGGGCGCCATCGCGGTGAAATTCACCCTTCGCCCCGGCGAGCAGAAGGACGTTCCCATGGTGCTCTCCTGGGACCTGCCCATCGCTCAATTCGGCTTGGGAAGAAAATGGCTGCGCCGGTATACGGACTTTTTCGGGACCAGCGGGACTCATGCCTGGGACATTGCGGCCACCGGCTTGCAGCAGGGAGCGCACTGGGGGCGGCAGATCGACGATTGGCAGGCAAAATATGTCAACGACAATTCGACCCCGCTCTGGTATCGCGGCATGCTGTTCAACGAAATGTACATCCTTGCGGATGGCGGGACCTTCTGGGGGCGTGAGCTGAAAGGGGTAAATCAGGCGAATGGCCCCC
>CAYTQA010000229.1:4760-5381 GCA_964439495.1 uncultured Terriglobales bacterium
GCGCCGACGACATAAGGAGCACCTCGTTCTCCTCTCTGGAATGTTTTGATTATCAGTTCTACGGCACGCTCGATGTGCGCTTCTATGGCTCCATGCCGCTCATCAAGTTCTGGCCGGAGATCGAAAAGCAGGAGATGCGCGAGTTCACCGCCACCGTCCCGCAGCAGAATGCCCAGAAATATATCTGGCTTTGGGAATTGGTGTTTGAGAAAAAATTTGAGCTGCGGGAGCGCAAGGTCGCGGGCGCCCTGCCTCACGATTTGGGAAATCCTTACGAGGACCCGTTCATCTACGTGAACCAGTATCAATGGCAGAGCACCAACCGGTGGAAAGACCTGAACACTAAGTATGTGCTGCTGATCTGGCGTGACTACGTTCTGAGCGGCAAAAAGGACACCGAATTCCTGCGGTCCTCCTACTCCGCGGTAAAACAGGCCATGGAGTACATGCGTCAATTCGACACCAATGGCGATGGGGTGATCGAGAATGAGGGCTATCCCGACCAGACGTATGATGTATGGGTCACGCGTGGAGAGAGCGCCTATAGCGGCGGCCTATATCTCGCCGCATTGCGCGCCACCGAAGAGATTGCCCGCACGCTGGGCGACGCAGCCACCGCCC
>CAYTQA010000230.1:0-5361 GCA_964439495.1 uncultured Terriglobales bacterium
GCCTTCCAGGCGGTGGATTGCAGCGGGCTGGCGCGGGTGGATTTTCTTCTCGATCCCAAGAACGACAAGCTTTATCTGAACGAGATCAACACCATGCCGGGCTTTACCTCGATCAGCATGTATCCCAAGCTCTGGGCCGCCAGTGGACTTGAATATCCCAGGCTGATTGACCGCCTCATCCGGCTGGCGCTCGAACGCCACGCGGAGAAGAAGAAGAACCAGTATAGTCGGGAGTAGGCCGCATTCCGGCCCGGCCCCAAGTTGCTTTGAAATGGTGAAACCTAAATACGTGCGGGAGTGTCCAAGCTGATATGACATTGTTCCAGGCGCCACCTTATGATCCGAACCGCGAAAAGCGCCGCTGGAAGTTGATCGGCATTCTGGCAATCTGTCTGGTAATTGCCGGGGCCCTGGTCCACCACTTCTGGAATTGGCGCGAAGAGCGCACCGTGGACCATTTCTTCACCGCGATCGAACACAAGGATTATGATCGCGCCTATGCCATCTGGATGGCCGATCCGAACTGGAAGCAGCATCCGGAGAAGTTCAAGAATTATCCCTTCGGCGCCTTCGAGCTCGACTGGGGACCGACCGGGGAGTACGGCACGATCACGCACCACCGGATCCGCGCGACCATCGCCCCCAAAAACGGAAGCGGCGTAGTGGTAGTCACGTTTTTGAATGACCGCCACGAGCCCGTCCCCCTATGGGTGGAGCGCAAGGACCTGAGCATGACCTACTCGCCCTTGAATGCGGTGGTCCAGCCATAAAAAATGCTCCCGTCATACACAACTGTAAAATAGTGGTCCATGAGTCTTCCGCTCAATGTTGTTGAAGCCAGAGTGCTGGGCGCTCTGGTGGAAAAGGAAATTACCACTCCCGAGTACTATCCGCTTTCATTGAACGCGCTGGTGAATGCGTGCAACCAGAAATCGAATCGCGATCCGGTCATGGAGCTGGACGAGGACGCGGTGCGGCAGGCCCTGTACACGCTGGAGGAAAAAGGCCTGGCCGGAGCGGCCCGCGGCACGGACAGCCGGGTGATCAAATTCGAGCACCGGCTGCAGGAGGTCTTCAACTTCGGACGGCGGGAGATCGCCATTCTTTGCGTCTTGCTGTTGCGCGGCCCGCAGACCCCGGGCGAGTTGCGGGGACGCACCGAGCGCATGCAACGCTTCGAAGACCTCGACCAGGTGCAATCCGGATTGCAGCAACTGATGCAGCGTGAGCCGCCCCTGGTGAAGATGCTTCCCCGGCAGCCCGGCACCAAGGAGGCACGGTATGCGCACCTTTTCTCCGGCGATGTGGAGATGGTGGAGTCGGCGGGCCGGGCGGCGGTCAGCGGCAACTCGGCGGACCATGAACGTATCGAGCGCCTGGAAGAAGAGGTTGTCGGCCTGCATAAAGAGATTGCGGAGCTGAAGCAGCAGCTCGCGAGCTTCCGCAGGCAGTTTGAATGAAGTGGAAGATCGCCCTCAACCAAACCAGAATTTCACCACAGAGACAAAGAGGCGCAGAGAAGAACTGAGAAATTGGAATAATGGAAATTGGAGTAGTTTTATTTCAGCAATTAATTATTTCCATTGCTTGAACCTTTGTCATCCGGAGCGAGCGCGCAGTGCGAGCGCAGGATCCAGAGAGAGCAGAGGGCATGAATGCGGTTTCCAGGCTTTTCCGCGACGAGAGAGCACAGCAAGCATTCCATTCGCAATAGGGATTCCTCGTCGCTTCGCTCCTCGGAATAACAATTCGATGTGTGGTCGGAAAGCCTGAAGCTGCAATTATGAACAATGCATTCCCGGGGTCCTTCGCTTGCGCTTGGCTCGCACGCTCGCCTCGCGCGGCGCTCTGGATGACAGAGCTGGAGAAATTTTGAAAAATCGAATCAAATTGCGCTACTGAACCGCTCATTCTGTGATTCTGTGACTCTGCGTCTCTAATGCTGGGTTTCATTCTCTAATTCTCTGTGACTCTGTGTCTCTGTGGTAAATTCTCAGCTCTCCACATACACCCGGGGCACGCGCTTGGAGATGTTGCAGAGAATCTCATAAGGAATGGTCCCACAGTGGGAGGCGTGCTCCCATGCATCGATGCGGCAGGCGCCGGAGTGTCCGATCAGGACGACCTCATCGCCCACCGAAACGCCGGGAAGATCGGTGACGTCCACTAGCGTCAGATCCATGGAGACGCGGCCCACGATGGGCGCATAATTTTCGCGGACGATAACGCGCCCTTTATTGGAGAGCAGGCGATTGTAGCCATCGGCGTAGCCCACGGGAAGAGCGGCGATGATGGAGGCCCTTTTGGTGACGTAAGTGGCGCTATAGCCGAGTGGCTCTCCGGCGTTGAAGCGCTTGATCTGCAGGATGCGGGTCTTCCAGGAGAGCGCGGGCTGAATGGCAGGATTTCCGGAAGCCGCAGTTGGCGTCGGAGAAACAACACCATGCTGACCCGGGCCAGGCCCGAATCCCGGAGCAAGGTTGCCGGCGGTGGTCACAATGGGCAAAGAGTATCCATAAAGGGCGATGCCGGGACGGACAAGCGTGCGTCCGATGCTGAAGGTCTGCGGATGGCAGATGATCCCTGCGCTGTTGGCCATGTGCGTCCAGCGGGGATGTAACCCAGCATCGCGGACCACATTGAGCGCCTCCGCGAAGCGTTGCTGTTGGGTCCGCACCTGCGGAGAGTCTATGATTTCCCCCGAGGCATAGTGAGAGAACACGCCTTCGACTTCTACATGGCGCATTTTGCGCAGATGGGCCAGCAGCGCGGGCAGATCGGCGGGCAAAACCCCCAGGCGTCCCATACCGGTATCTACCTTGATGTGGACCGGGACCCTGACCGGCTGATTGGATTGCACGGCCTTGAAAGTTTCGCGGACATGCTGTTCGCCGGCGGCCGATTCGAGCGCATCAAGGTGCGAGAGGTCCCAGACAGCGGGAGTGAGCTGTTGCTCGATGAGTTTACGCTCCTCGCCGGGAAAGAAGCCGCTGAGCAGAAGAATGCGTCCTTCGATGCCGGCGAAGCGCAGCGCCAGTCCCTCGCTGGCGCAGGTGACCGCGAACCACTCCGCGCCTTCCTGCCGGAGCGCGCGGGCGCATTCCGAAGCGCCATGTCCGTAAGCGTCAGCCTTGATGACCGGCATGATGTCGGCCTGGCCGGAAAGAAAGGAGTCGCGCAGGAGGCGATAGTTGTGGCGCAGCGCGGAAAGCGAGACCTCCGCCCAGGTCGGCCGGGTAAATGTTGCGGTTGACATTTAGATATTGATTGTACGGTGCTTCACAAGCGCAGCTCGCGCCTTGCAGCCTCCGCGATCTGCGGCATCTGGCGCAGCGTGGCCACATGAATGGAATTGCGCTTCAGCGTATCCAGCGCGAAATCCAGCGGGCCGCCGCTTTTGGCTTCAGACCGCGGCTCAACGATGGCGGTGAGCTGCGCCCTGGCGCCTTCTGCGCGGGCAATGCCTTCGGCGATTTGCGGATAGCTGAAGGCCAGGACCTTGGCGGCGTCAACGTCCGTGGCGGGCGAGAGCGCGTGGAACAGGCGGACCGAGCCATTGCTGCGGTATCCGCAGTCGATCTTGAGCGGGTCGCCGGGATAGGTGTATTGCGCGGCGGGAATCTGGCGGCGCAGAAGCTCCCAAACTCCAGCCTTCTCAAATTCATCCCGCATGACCGCCAGAATCTGCTGGCGCGCGCCGCGGGACCTTGGTCCGCTCTCGCGTTTCGCGGTTTGCAGGTAAAGCTGGGCGAGATGCTCAATTTCTGTCTGCGGCGACTTCGTTAAACATGCCTTCACCGACGAAAGCTGGATGGAATTGGAAAAAGAATCGCGGATGCGGCGGAGTATCTGCTCGCGATCGTGATTGTTCTTGTCCAGCAGGGACTGAAGCTCGTGATAGACGGCCTCAAGCATCTCGATATCGGCCTCGGGATCGAGGCAGCGCACGCGAGACCAGTCACGCGTAAAGCGCACGCCGGAATAATGCTGCCGGTCAGAGAGCACCACGCCAATGTTCACAAACTCGTCCTTCACGAGATCGGGAACATAGCGCAGGAGGAAAAATTCACATTGGCTCAATTCAGCGTTCATAGGACCTCAGCCCCGATGATTTTAGACTTTAAGTCTATGCTGAATGGTCAAGCTTCCGCATCATGCGGGAAGACGAGCGTCTTTCATTGCGAGTGTGAGACTCCCGGCGGCGACGTCCGCCAAAACCAAAGAGGCCTATCAAGCCGAGCAATCCATAAAGGCCGATGCGGCTGCTGGGAGCTTTGACTGGATCGTTATTGCCGGGGCTGCGCAGCCCGATCGTCTGGGATGCGTCTGGCGCGGCGCTCTGATCGCTGGAAGCTGCAATTGCCGGGGAAGCTGACGGGCCACCGCTTCGGAGGTGAACGTGGCTGGCAGGCTTGTGGCCGATGGTGGCTGATTGCTGGGCAAAGGTTTGCACAGAGAAGCACACGGCCAATACAAGAACGAGCGCCCCCATGCGGCCGATCGAAAGCGGGCGGCGGGCCTTCACGGAAGAAGGCCCCTTTACTGCTGGACAGAGATACTCAGTCATTTAAATCGAATGAACTCATTATGAATGTTGATAATTTGGATGCGGCAGGGGCATCATAGATGGCCGGCAGGAGCTTAAAAGCGACCTTAACCCTTAACTGATGGCCCTGGCCTGCGCATACCGCCGGGCCTGGATCTCAATGTATACGTTGATCAGAGAGACCGCAGCCGGGGTGACGCCGGGAATGCGGCTGGCCTGTCCCAGGGTTTGAGGACGGACCCGGCTCAGCTTCTCATTCATCTCCCGCGAAAGCCCGCTTACCGCCTTGTAATCGAACCACTCCGGGATGGTCCGCTCTTCCGACTTCTTTAAGCGTTCAATCGCCTTCTGTTGCTGGTTAAGATAGCCCGCGTATTTGATCTCCGTCTCAAGCGACTTGAGTTCATTGCGGACCTCAGCGGAGAGCGCCAGTGGAACGTGCGCAGTCTCGTCGAAAACGCCTCGGTCAAAGAATTCGGGCATGATCTCGCGCAGCACAGGCGCAAGCTCCTCGATCCGCACCTCCGGCCGCTTGAGCAGTTGCGCATAGGTCTGTCCTGCGACGGCCGCGCCGCCTACCTGCGCCGCCAGCTCCGGGGCGGTGACTGCGAACCGTTCCAGATTCACTCTGGTTTGCTCCAGAAGGCCCTGCAATCTGCGCATACGCTCCTGCTTGGCGAGGTAGTCGGCCCAGGCAGCGTCGTTTATCAGCCCGACCTTGCGGCCATAGGGAGTGAGCCGGCGGTCGGCATTATCGATGCGCAAATGCAGGCGGAACTCGGCGCGCGAGGTGAACATGCGATAAGGCTCGTTGG
>CAYTQA010000231.1:0-5333 GCA_964439495.1 uncultured Terriglobales bacterium
TTTCTGGTAAGCGCTGTCTAAATTACGGTTCGGCAGCAAAAGCGTATTGCCGAAGTCCGCGTCGGAGAGAAAGGTGGAATCGTCCCGGCGTCCGACAAATGTGCTCTGGAAGAGAGCAGACCAGCGGGCTTGATTGTAGAGGAGGGTCAGGAACCCTGTATGGGGCGCCCGCCGGAAGGGCCGCGCTCCGACCAAAGGAGAGAATGCGCCGATAGGAATATTCGGGAAGGCGGGATTGATCGCCGGGGAGAGTGCATCGCCTGAAAAAGAACGTTCCACTCGCGCATCCAGATATGTATAACCGCCGCGGACTACGAGTGCCCGCGAGATTTTGTATTCAAGATCGGTTTCGATGCCCTGAGCGCGAAAATCGGCGGAGTTGATGGTCGCGCCAAAGCCACTGGCGGCAGCCACAGCGGGCGAGACCCCAAGCTGTGGCAGCGCATCGCTGCTGACGTATTCAATTTCGTTCGTGAACTGATTATGAAACAGGGTCACATTGAACTGGGCCCGGTCGGTGATCCACTGTTCGACGCCAAAATCATAGCTGCGCGAGCGTTCCGCGCCAATCGGCGCGATTCCAAACTTCTGAATAAGCTGCTGGCCGCCGGGTTGCTGGCGCAACAGGTCGAACAGGGAACTGCTTTCATCGAAGATGCTCGGCTCCTTGATCCCTTTGCCGAAATTAAATTTCAGCTTCGTCCCGAGAAAGGGCCCTGAAACCGGATGGAAGGGATAATAAGCAAGGCTGACGCGAGGGGTGGCCTCCACTCCGAACACCGCATTTTTTTCAATGCCGCCGCCGAGGGAATAGAAGAGCCTGTTCCACAAATCGCCATGAGTTTCCATGATGAAGCTCATGTTGCGGCGGTCCACTGGATTGTTCGAGCTGAAACCCGGAGAATTGAATTGCGAGACTCCGCGCTCCGCCTCATAGCGATATCCGAATAGCGACATGATATGCGCGTTGAACCGATAATCCGTCTGTGCGTAGGCGATATCGCGATTGGCGGTTGAAAGGGAGCTCGCAGGACAGCAATCGCTGGTAGTCAGGAATGCCTGGCCGGTTGCCGAAAACCCATTTGCGCCCTTGATGGTCACCGGCAATCCCACAAATTCAAATCCATTCTCGAAGGTCCCGACCGGGGAAGGCTTGGTGTACTTGCTGTCCAGCCGCGAGGTCCCATAGCGAATCAGATTGTGCCACTTCGATGTGGGCTGGAAATCGTAAGCGGCGCTGATGAAGGTGTCACGGTCCTTTGACTGCGCGTTGTCCGGGATACCGAATAAATCGACGGCGTTGGGCAAGCCCAATGCGGTTGCGACCCGCCGAACGGTCACGCGAAAGCTGTTGCCGGCCGAGGGCGACCATCCAAAGTTGCCCGCATAAGTGCCGTTGTGAAAGGCGTTGTTGGGCAGGCTGTTTGAAGTATCAAGGCGCGCAAAGCTGGAAAAATAATCGAAGCGGCGCCAGGCGCCACCCAACGTCCCTTCCTGGCGATAGGTGTTGAAATTGCCGCCATCGACCGAATAAGTCAGCTCCGGCAGCGGCGTCGTTCCCCGCCGGGTGGTGAGATTGACGACCCCCGCCATGGCGTCTGAACCGTAAAGGATACTGTCTGGCCCGCGAAAGACCTCGATGCGATCGAAGGAAGTGGCGGACAAATCGCCAAATTCAAAGTCTCCGCCAATGTCGTTGGCCGGGACCCCATCGATCAGGACCTTGTTCGCATTCGAATTGCCGCCGCGAATAAACAAGGCCGTCGTGCCGCCGCGCTCTCCGGTCTGCGTGACTTGCAACCCTGGCACCGAGCGCAACGGCTCGAACACATCCAACTTGTTCAGATAATCCTGGGGAGCAAGGACCGTGACCGCCGTCCCCACCTGCGCTTCCGCGGTCGGCACTCCGGTCGCGGTGACCACTACTTCTTGAGAGACGTTTGGAGCGCGAAGCAAAAGGTCCCGGGTAGCCGCTTCCGTGCCGCTTATATAAAAGGAATCGCTTTCAGTAACAGCAAAGGAAGGCGCGGCAGCCCGCACATGAAAGCGTCCTGACTGTGAAGTCTCGAGCTGATATCGCCCCTCTGAATCGGTGGCTGTAGAGGCAATGACCTGATTGGCGGAGAGCAGCTCTACTTTGGCGTTGACTACTACCGCGCCAAGCGGGTCCGTGACCGTGCCGCGGACCGTCGCGGCATACCCGGTAGCGACGGAAAGAGATAAAACAAACAGCGAAAAGAGTCGTGAGAAATGATTTTTCATCCTTGCTTCCCCCTCGGAAGTGGTTTGTATATGGATGGAGCAGGACCTGGTCTCCTGACTTACGCATCGCCGACCTTCAGCCGCCTTCCCGAAGCGCCAGGCTCCAGTGGCATTCGTGGCTTGTGTCTCCGCGTTTACAGTTGCGGGGCAGTGGCGGATTTTCACCGCGCTTCCCATATGTCCTGTTCCTTGTTTTCGAGCGCCAGAAAATCTGAGCGCCCGCTTATGGGTGAAATTGTTTGGCTAAGTCCTCCAACGCATCGAATGCGAGCGGGCTGGGAAAATCAATGCGATCGTCCGCATAAAAAACTTTGCCAGCGTGGACCGCTGTCAGCCTCTGCCATGCGGCCTGCTGTTGCAATGTTTCCATGGACACAAACGATCCCCGCACCAATAACAGGTACTCCGGCTGGCGGGCGAGGATGGTTTCAAAACTTACGCGCGGCCATTCGCTGGGCAAATCGTCGCTGACCGACTTGCCTCCCGCAATATCAATCAGTTCCGTGATAAAGGCCCCGTGCCCGGCGGTGATGATCGGGTCGGTCCACAGCACGAAAAGAACGGTGGGCGCTTTTTTCCCCGCGACCCGTTGCCGCACGGCGCGCTCGCGCGCCTGCAATCGCGCGACCAGTGCGGACGCCTGCGCTGTCTGATCGATCGCTCTTCCGATACTTTCAATCGAGCGGTAGATGCCCTTCACTCCATGAGGATCGATTACGAACACCGGGACCTCCAGGCGTTCGATGGAGCGGATGAGATCGGAGCTGTTGAGTTCTCCGATGGCCAGCACCAGATCGGGCTTCATGGAAACGAGTTTTTCGAGCGATGGATTGATGACCCCGCCCACACTCGGCTTTTGCCTGGCTTCGGGAGGATACTTGGTGTAATCGGTGATGCCTACGATATCGTCGCCGCGTCCCAGCGCATACACGGTATCGGTAATGCTCGGCGCCAGGCAGACCAGGCGATGAGGATGATCGGGGAGCGCCACATCGCGGCCAATCTCATCGCGTACGACTCGGCTTGCCGACGCGACCGCGCACAGCAAAAGCGAAAAGACGAGCAATCGAAGCAGTTTGCTCATCATCCGTGCACCTCCTGCTCCTGGCGTGCCCTGCGCGCCAGCGAGACGAAGCGCTCCGCAAAAGCAGGATCGGCGGCAAAATGCAGGTGAATGTAGCTGCCAAAGACGTTTCCAACCGCAAAGCCTTCCGGCTGTGTTTGTCCCGATAGAGAGTACTGGACCACGGTCTTTTTATCGACCTTTTCCTCGCGCACGATCCGGGAGCAATGAAAGCTGTGCCCACGCAACCATGTACCTTTTGCGGCCACGCTGTCTTCCTCGAAATGGACGTTGGCATAACCGAAGTGGACCAGGCGATCGGTCATTTCGATGGTGAGCGGCAATAGCCCGGCCATGGGCCATCGGCTCCCGTCACGAGTAATCAGCTCGCAAGACATAAAAATCAGGCCTCCGCATTCTCCGTAGACCAGCTTGCCGGCGGCCGCGAACTCGCGCAGTCCGGAAAGCAGGCTGGTGTTACGGCTCAGAATTTCAGAATAAAGCTCGGGATAGCCGCCTCCGAAGTAGAGTGCGTCCAGATTGCCAGGAAGCTCCGGGCTCGCGAGCGGACTGAACTCGACCAGCTCCGCGCCTTGCCTGCGAAGCTCATCCAATCCAGCTTCATAGTAGAAACAAAATGCGCGATCGCGCGCGATTCCGATCCGCACCGGGTCTTTGCCCTTGACTGCGATTGAAGGTTGACCGCAATCGGTTGGCAATTCAATGGAGCACCGCGCGAGAAGTTCATCCAGCGGGACGCTTTGCTCGACAAGCGACGCCATCAGCTCAATTTGATCTTTTGTCCAGGAGATCTCTTCAGCGGTCTGCAAGCCGAGATAGCGCTCTTTAAGTTTTATCTCCTCGCGATGCGGGAGCCATCCAACCGGCAGGTCCTGATTGCGCTCCTTGAGCGCCTCAATCAGCATTTGCGCATGACGGGCGTTGGCCACGCGATTCAAGATGACGCCTGCAATCCGAATCTGCGGATCGAAGCTCTGAAATCCGTGTACCAGGGCGGCAATGCTGCGCGCGCTGGAGGAAGCGTCGACCGCCAGCAGCACCGGCAATCCGAGCAGCTTGGAGATTTCAGCGCTGCTGCCTTCTTCCCCTTTGCCGCGCACGCCATCAAACAGTCCCATCATTCCTTCCACCACCGCGACATCGGCGTGCTGGCATGCGCCGGCAAAAATCCTTCGGTTCACCTCCACCGGAAGCATCCATTTATCGAGGTTGTGGGAGGCGCGTCCGCTGATTCGCCGATGGTGCCCCGGATCGATGAAGTCCGGCCCGCATTTGAACGCCTGGACGCGCAGGCCGCGTTGCTTCAGCGCAGCCATCAATGCCGCAGTGACGGTGGTTTTGCCCACTCCGCTGGCCGGCCCGGCAATCATGAAACCCTTCATTGCCGCACCTCGGCAACGCCTTTCACCGCCAGCGGACATCCCGCAACCATCAGGACCACATTGTCGGAGATGCGCGCGACCTTCTGGTTAACTTCGCCCAAAAGATCGCGGAATTGGCGTCCCAGGGGAAAAGCGGGCACGATCCCGCTCCCAACCTCGTTCGATACCAGGGCAACGGAAGCCGGAGTCGCATGGATTGCGCTGCATACGCGGTCAACACGCGCCAGCAGCTTCTCGCGGTTGTCGCCCTCCGCCATGAGCAGGTTTGCGGTAAAGGTGGTGAGACAGTCGATCAGCAGGAAGGAAGATTTGCGCCCGTGCTCGGCGATCGCGGCATCGAGATCGAAGGGCACTTCCACGGTGCGCCATCCCGCGGGACGCTCCTGGCGATGGCGCTCGATCTTGGCGCGCATTTCGTCGTCGCTCGGCTGTGCCGTGGCCAAAAAAACTACCTCGTTTGCCTTCATCGCGAGCGTTTCAGCATACCGGCTCTTGCCGCTCCGGACGCCCCCAAGTACAAGGGTGATCAAGTTCGCTTCTTTCCGTAATCGGGACGGAGGTCCCGGCCAATCTCAAAGAGTCGGGATCGATATGTCAGCCTGCGG
>CAYTQA010000232.1:0-5312 GCA_964439495.1 uncultured Terriglobales bacterium
TACTGCGTAGGTGCATAGTATCCCGTTTTAGCATGTACATTCAGAGGAGGCAGACCTTTGGGCGGTAGCAACTTGACCTTTATTTTCCGCCATTTTCCATCCCGAGCTGGATTAGTTGGACGGTATCCGATCACATATTGGTTGCGTAGCTCGATACCAATCTTTGTAGCCACGTCGGAAAGTTCGTTCGGATCGTCGATTCGAAAGAGCCGCCCCCCCGTTTCTTCGCTGATTTCACTCAAAAGATAAGGTCCGTAGCGTTCTTCCTGGGTCGCCGGAGTGTTATCGAACAGCCCGATGGAATAAATCTGTACATCGGCCTCCTTGACCATCGTACGGATCTCCCGATCAGTATAACGGCTTCGGTTATCGCCGCCATCGGAGATCACCAGCAGCGCCTTTTTGCTGCGCCGCGCATCCTTCATCTTATTCACCCCCACGTAGATGGCATCAAGCAATGCCGTACGCCCCTTGGGGACGGTGTAAACCAGCCTGTCCTGAATATCTTCCACGGAACTGGTAAAGTCCGAGATTAATTCCGGCTTGTCGTTGAAGGCGATAAGAAAGAACTCGTCCTGGGGATTGGCGGTCTTAAAGAACTCCACCACCGCATCCTTGGCCTTATCGATTTTGTTGCTCATACTACCGCTCATATCGAAGATCACACCCAGCGAGAGAGGGGCATCCTCGCTCGAAAATGTGCGGATCTGCTGCGGCTTATTGGCTTCATAGAGCTGAAAATTGTCCTTGTCCAGGCCGGTCACCAGGCGGTTCAGCGGGTCGGTGATGGTCACCGGCACCAGGACCATATTGACGTCCACCTGGATTGGCTTGATGCGCTTCTTGAGATCGGCATCATTCTCGACCCCCAAGGCCTTTTCCGCCTGGATATCCTCGGGCTTCCTAGCATCAGGCTGCGTGCGAGGAGTGATATGAACGTCAGTCTCGGAGGCCGTACCCTGGCCAAAGGCCGCTGGAACGGTCCAGGCAAGCAACAATAAAGTTAATAGTGCGACCAGTTTCAGGTGGCTGCGCACAATTGCTTGGAGGCGCAGCGATATCGGTTCCGTGGCACATGCGCCAATTAGAATGCTATGAAAGCGGGAGAGCCCTTGGTTCGCGGGCATAATCCACCCCTTTCCAGCCGATACTACCACCTGAACCGGTCAGGTACAATTGTGCCCGGGGCGGTTGCACAGCTCTCATATTCCTCAGATGAATTGCTCGAAAAGTTGGTTACCTAACTTCTAATTTTCAAGGCTGAATGGCCCTCGAAATCTGACTGCTACAATCGAAAATATCTTTTGGATTCAATTCATTGGACTTTTAAATGGCCGAAATTCGACCCTTCCATGCTTTACGCTACGATCCTCTGCGGGTGCCGGTGCGGGACGTGGTCACGCAGCCCTACGACAAGATCACCCCGGAGATGCAGTCCCGGTACTATGGGGCCAATCCGCACAATCTGGTGCGAATCATCCTGGGAAAGGCCGAAGCCGGCGATAACGACCGGCAAAACGTCTACACACGCGCGGCACAGGCATTGCAGGATTGGCAACGTTCCGGGGTTTTAAAGGCCGATAGTAAACCTTCCATCTATGCGTATTCCCAACACTTTACCGCCAACATCGGCGGGACTTCCCACGCTTTGGAAAGGCGCAGCTTCATCGCCCTGGGCCGAATCTACGATTACAGCGAGCGCATCGTCTTCCGGCACGAACAGACCCTGGCGAAGCCGAAAGCCGACCGCCTGAATCTGCTGCGGGCCACGCGGGCGCACTTTGGGCAGATTTTCATGCTTTACGGCGACCCGGCGGCCAGCATCAATGGCCTTCTGTTCAGCGAGGGCAGCCATCCGGACCTTGAAGTCTCGGACGAATATGGCGTCCTGCACCGGCTGCGCAAGGTCTCCGACGAACACATTGTGAACATCGTCACCACCGAGATGGCGGACAAGAAGCTGATCATCGCGGACGGCCACCATCGCTATGAGACCGCCTTGAATTACCGCAATGAGGCCAAGGCTGGTCCCGATCCCCGGCTTGCCCCCGCCGCCGAATTCGTCATGATGACCTTTGTGAACATGGACGAACCCGGCCTGGTGATTCTGCCGACCCATCGCGTGCTCTTCGGGCTTCAAGAGCTAAAACCGGCGGACCTTCTGGGAAAGATCAGGAAAGTTGCCGAGGTCTCCCGGATCGACAGGCCCGATCCGGCAAAGTCCCTTGAACAAAATTCAGGCGCGAAGCAAGACAGTCTCTTTGTCCTGGCGCTGAAAGACGGGAACTATCTCATCCGAATCAAAGAGAAGCAGGCTGCGTCCTTGCTGGGCGACCTTTCGCCGCGGCAGCAGAAGCTCGACGTGGTGCGGCTCCATCGCATTATCCTGAATCAGGCGCTTGGCATAACTGAAGAGAGCATCCGGCAGCAGACCCACATCCGGTATTTGCGGGAATCGGCGGAGGCGATAGAGGCTGTGCACAAGGACCCCAATGTGAATGCCGCTTTCCTGATGGACCCGGTCACCATCGGCCAGATGCAGGAGGTGGCATTTTCCGGTGAGGTGATGCCGCAAAAGTCCACAGACTTTTTTCCAAAACTGTTGAGCGGCCTGACGATTCACTCGCTAAACCATGAAAGCCATCACCCGTAGGCGTCCCACATCGCTGGCACGGCGAGGGTCGATCGCGATCTTCACCCTGGGCGCCATGCTGGCACTCCTCCCAGCTTCTGCCGCATTTGGAAATAAGCATCTGATGGCCAAAGCGCAAGAGACCGCCAAGCCAGGGACTCCGGCTGCGTCGGCTGCATCGCCTTCCTCGTCGCCCTCACCGACGCCTTCTCTGAAAGCAGCTTCCGGCGCGGGAGCGCCTCATTCCGCGGCGCAGGCTGAGAATGCCAACAACAAATATCTTGTGGTGATTGATGCCGCTCACGGGGGCGCCGATCCGGGCTCGCGCTTTAACGCCACCACAAACGAAAAGGACATTACCCTCGGATTTGCGCGGCGGCTTCGCGATGAATTGCAGGCGCAGAATGTATCCGCATTGCTGTTGCGGGACAGCGACATCCAGATGACGGCGGAGCAGCGTGCCCAGGCTGCCAATGCGGCCCATGCCGCGCTCTACATCAGCATTCATGCCGGACTTCCCAGCGGTGGCGTTCGGCTTTACACCTCATTGCTCCAGCCTTCTCCCGCGCCGTCCAAGGATTCCATGTTTTTGCCATGGGAGAGTGCGCAACGTCCCATGCTTGAGGCAAGTCGCAGTCTGGCAGGCAAGGCAGTGGAGGCGCTCCATCAGGACCAGATCGCCGCATTTACCCAGCCCGCCCTGCTTCCGCCCCTGAATTCCATCCTGGTCCCGGCGATTGCGATTGAGCTATCTCCGGAACATCAGAATGAGAATTCAGACAAAAAAGGCCGGGGGCCGATCGGGGCGGAATACCAGACGCGGGTGGCACGGGCGATCGCAAATGTAATCTCCTCGCAGGCGCCTACCCCGGAGAAGACGCCATGATCCCCCGCCACGTCCAGATCACGCTGGCGCTGCTGCTGATCGCGGTTATCGGTATCGGTCTTTATATGTACCGGCTGGAGCGCAGTTCGGAAGAGATCAGCCGCCGCGCCGCCGATATGAGTTCCGTGGTCCCTCCGCCCAGCGGCCCGATGGGGACCGTGACCCTCGCCATTGCGTATGATGAAGACGGAGAGTTCCGCCAGCAGCAGGTCTCAGCCGCTCTTCCCATCGAGGCCGGAGAGCGTTCCCGGCAGGTGCTTCGTATACTGATCGGCGAGTACATGAGCAAGCCTTCGCCCCATCCGATGGCCCCCGGCTCGGACATTAACGACGTCTATCTGCTGAACGGAGATACGGCGGTGGTGGACACCAACTCCACCTTTGCCGATGGACATCCCTCCGGAGTGCTGGTGGAGGACTTTACCATCTATTCCTTCGTGGAGACGCTTGCAGCCAATATGCCCCAGATCAAACACGTGAAGATCATCGTCAATGGCAAGGAACGTCCGACCCTCGCCGGCCATGCCGACTTGACCCCGGTCTTTGACGTGACCAGCATCCATCAGGTGGTCGAGACCTTACGATGAAGATTGGGGTCTTTGATTCCGGAGTCGGCGGCCTGACGGTGTTGCGCGAGTTGCTGCGGGCCGTCCCACAGGCAAGCTATCTCTATGCCGGCGATACCGCGCGGCTTCCCTACGGATCGAAATCCGCCGCTACCGTGGCCCGCTATGCGGTATCAAGTTCGAGGTTCCTGATCGAGCAGGGCGCGGAGTTCCTGGTGATCGCCTGCAACACCGCAACCGCGCTCGCCCTGGACGACATTAAAGCCGCCAGTGAAATCCCGGTGATTGGGGTGGTGGAGCCCGGCGCCTGCGCGGCGGCGGCGAGCACAAAAACGCGCCGGGTCAATGTAATTGGCACGGCGGCAACCGTGGCCAGCCATGCCTACGCCAAATCGCTTTCCCAAAAGAACATCGCTGCCGTGGAGAAGGCCTGCCCGCTGTTCGTGCCGCTGGTCGAGGAAGGATGGACCGACCATCCGGTCACCGAGCAGGTGGCGCGCATCTATCTGGAAGAGCTGGACCTTCTGAAGCCCTCCGGGCGCGAAGCTGATCATGCGGACGTCCTGTTGCTCGGCTGCACGCATTATCCGCTGCTGAAGGAGCTCTTGCAGCGGCTGCTTCCCGAGCACGTCCGGGTAGTTGACTCCGCCGCCGCGACCGCGGCCGCGGTCGCCGAAGAGTTAGCGAAGCGTAAACAGGACGCGCAGGCGGACAATCGAAATCCCAGCCTCCAGTTCTTTGCCACCGATTCGGTGGAAAAATTTCGCGCGCTGGGAGAGCGCTTTCTGGGCCAGGAGATTCGGAGCGTGGAACTGATCTCGCTGCCGGAGTAAACCATCTCGCAATTCACAAGAAACTTCTCGGCTGATATTCTAGCCCTCGCAGCTTTCACTTCGAGGAGAACGTACCGATGATCAACCTGCAGGGACGTACCGCCGTCGTCTTCGGTGTTGCCAATAAACGCAGCATTGCGTGGGCCATTGCGCAACGCCTACAGGCGGCAGGCGCGAACCTTGCCATCACCTATCAAAATGAACGTCTCGCGCAGGAGGCCAGGGACCTTATCGGCTCTCTCTCCGGCGCGGAGGCCTTCCAGTGCGACGTGAGCAGCGACCAGGAGATCGAAAAACTCTTCGCGGAGTTGAAGTCCCGCTACGGTACGCTGCATACCCTGGTGCACAGCGTCGCCTATGCCCCTCCCGAAGAGCTGAAGAACGACTTTGTCCAG
>CAYTQA010000233.1:0-4839 GCA_964439495.1 uncultured Terriglobales bacterium
GCGAGGCGCTGTGAAGAACCAGCTCGAGGCTCTCGTTGCCCAGATGCACGAAAGTGGAATTTTGTATTCTGAGGCGGTCCGCGAATTCAAGAAGCGATTTATATTAAATGTCCTCGAACGCAATCATGGAAATCAGTGCAAGGCGGCGCGCGAACTCGGCATGCACCGGAACACTCTCAGCCGGACCATCAGCGAACTGAAACTCAATTTAACCGAGTTGCGCAACAGCGCCCGGCGCCCCCCACGCAGCGCGCGTCCTCTTTCCATGGAACGGCTCACGGAAAAGAAAGCTGCCCGCTAAGTTGAAGAAACCCGCAGCCGAAGCCAATCTCAAGACCGGATGGGCAAAAGCGGTCCCGGCGGATGCTGCGGCCGCTTCCGGGCCGGGGTCCTCCGCCATCCATGCTTCCCCCGGCTTTGACTGGAGGTCGGCGGATGCTTATTTATTCGATATCGATGGCACCCTGCTGAACAGCCGCGACGCCGTCCACTATCATGCCTTTTGCAATGGAGTGCGGCAGGTCTACGGGCTTTCGCTGGACGTAAGCGGCGTCCCGATCCACGGCAACACGGATGTGGGGATCCTGCGCGGTTTTTTGAATAAAACCGGCGTGGCGGAATCGGAATGGCTGCCCAAACTCCCTGCACTGGTGGAGGCGATGTGCGCCGAGGTGGAGCGAAATGCGGGCGACCTGCGTCCCGAACTCTGCCCTTCCATCATGGAGCTGCTGCAGGAATTGCATTCGCGCGGCAAGCTCCTGGCGGTCGCCTCAGGCAATCTGGAGCGCATTGGCTGGGCCAAACTTGAAGCCTGCGGATTGAAGAGATTTTTTTCGTTTGGATCTTTCAGCGATCGCCATGAAATGCGCGATGAGATATTCGCGAATGGGATTGCCGAGGCCCGCCGCCGCTTGCACCCGGAGGCAAAGGTTTACGTGGTGGGCGATACCCCCGCCGATATTCTTTCCGCGCGTGCCAATGGCGCCCCGGTGATCGCTCTCGCTACCGGCATCTATGAGGTCCAGGAGCTTCTTCCCTACTCGCCGGACATGTGCCTCTCCTGCTGTTCCGATCTTCTTTTGCGGACCGCAAGCTAACTGATTCGCTTCTTCCCCGTCTCATGAGACGGAGCTGTCTCTCCATTGCCATTCGAGTACAATTCTGTCATGCGTTCTTCGCGCTGGCTGGCCCTGGCGGTAGTCATTCTTCAGGGCCTGCCGGGAACAGCCTCGGACAAAGCAATGGGCCGCAAGGCGCGTTCCGATTATGACCGCGCGCTTGTCCTGCTGCACCAGAAACGCGCGCAGGAAGCCTCCGTGCTTCTCGACCAGGCCATCAGCCTTGAGCCCACGAATCCCGATTATCTGGTGGCGCGCGAAATGGCCCGCCAGGAAATCGCCACCGAGCGCATTGCCGGAGGAGAGCGGCTGCTGGGCGAAGGAAACCCGCAAAACGCGGCGGTCGAGTTTCGCGAGGCCCTTGCCATCGATCCACAAAATTCCTTCGCTGCAGACCGGCTGCGCGATGTCATGGCCCAGATGGCGCCCGCCGGCAAACCCTCCTGGCAACTCCGCTACAAGGACGAGCCTGAGATCGCGCTTGCTCCTTCCGGAGACAGCAAGGAATTTCATTTCCGGGGAAATACGCGCGAATTAGTGGACCATGTTTGGAAGGCCTTCGGCATCAACCCGATTATCGATGGCAGCGTAAACAGCGCGCCCGTCCGCTTTGAGGTTGGTCCATTGAACTTCAGCCAGGCGATTACCCTGCTGGGCGCGATGACTAAAAGTTTTTATGTAACGCTCTCGCCCCGGCAGGTGATCGTGCTCGCGGACACGCCGGAGAACCGCAAGCAGTATGAGCGATTTGGATACCGCGCCTTTTATTTTACCGATGCCAGCACTCCGCAGGAGTTGAGCGACCTGGCCAATCTGCTGCGCGCCATCTTCGATTTCCGGCTGGTGACCATGAGCGTGGAGAAATCCATGGTCGCCGTAAGAGGGCCCATCGATTCGATCCGGATGGCTACGCGCGTACTCGAAGATCTGGCAGCGGGCCAGCCCCAGGTCATGCTGGACGTTCATGTCTTCGAAGTGGACCGCACCTTCGCCCGCAATCTTGGTTTGGCGCTCCCCTTGCAGTTCCAGCTATTCAACTTCAATACAGCCGTAGGCTCCCTGCTGCAAAATCCGAGTACTCAAAGCCTGATCAATCAGCTGGTCTCCGCCGGCGGACTCAATCAGGCCAACGCAGCCGGACTCGCCGCATTGCTGGCTGCGATCGGGAGCCAGGGGAACTCGGTGCTGACCCAGCCGTTCGCGGTTTTTGGCGGCGGGATCACTCGCACCGGGGTCCAAATTCCGGCGGCAACCGCCAATCTTTCGCTCAACGAGTCCTCTATAAGCACGCTGGACCATGTTTCCCTGCGCGCCCAGCAAGGCAATGCGGCCACCTTTAAGGTAGGCACGCGGTATCCGATCCTGAACGCAAAGTTTTCCCTGGCGGCCACCCCGTCGGCGCTTACGCAGGTGCTCGGCAATCAGGTCAACGTCGCGCAATTCCCTTCCTTCACTTACGAAGACCTCGGACTCACCGTAAAAGCCACTCCCCAGGTCCATGGGACCAGGGACATAACCTTGAAAATGGAATTTCAGGTCCGGGGATTGGGAAGCCAGTCTTTAAACGGCGTGCCTGTTATCAATAATCGTGAATACGATGGAACGGTGACAGTCTTGAACGGCGAAACGGCGGTCATGGCGGGCAGCATCTCGGAGTCGGAGCTTCGCTCCCTGCAGGGGATCCCGGGATTGGTCCACATTCCCGGCGTGAGAGAACTCACATCCACCACAAACAAGCAGACCGATGCCAGCGAGATCTTGATCACGATTTCGCCCACCATCGTGCGCGCCTCCGTGCATGAACCCGCCGATACGCAGGTCTTTGCTCCGGCCTCCGCTCAATGATCGAATGAATTGCCGGTTGCGGGGTTTTATAGGAATTTTGTGGTTCGGAAGTAATGTGGCCAGACCGGCAGTCCGGTTTTTAAATTCCGCCTTCAAATATTTTCTTTGACATGTAGCGCTCGGCCGAATCCGGTATCACCGTCACAATGCGTTTGCCGGGCCCAAGCCGTTTTGCAATCTGCATGGCGGCAAAGGTATTGGCGCCACCACTGGAGCCTCCGAGCACGCCTTCCTTGCGCGCCAGCTCCCTGACCGTGGCAAAGGCGTCCACATCGGAGACTTCTATGATTTCATCGGCCATTTTAGGATCGAAGGTCTTGGGGATGAAGCTCACGCCAATGCCTTCCACCTTGTGCGCTCCCGCGGGCCCACCCTGAAGAACGGAGCCTTCCGATTCCACGGCCACCGCAAAAATATTGGGGAGCCTCTTCTTTAGGAACCGGGAAACTCCGCTGAAGGTCCCGCCGGTACCGACCCCGATCACAATCGCGTCAATCTGCCCCTGCATCTGGTCGAAGATCTCCCGCGCCGTGGTCTCTTCATGGAATTCCGGATTTGCCGGGTTTTCAAATTGAAGCGCGATAAAACTGTCTGGGACCTCCGAGGCAATCTGCCTGGCTTTGGCGATGGCGCCCTCCATGCCCTCGGCGTCGGGTGTGCGCACCACGCGGGCGCCAAGCGCTCCCATCACTTTTACTTTTTCCTCGGAGAAGCGCTCCGGCACGCAGACGATCACGTGATAACCCTTATTCACGCCGATCAGCGAGAGGCCAATCCCGGTATTGCCCGCCGTGGCTTCGATTATGGTGGACCCGGGTTTGAGCTTGCCCTCTTTTTCGGCGCGCCGAATCATTCCCACGGCGGCCCGGTCCTTGATACTGCCCCCGGGATTCAGGTATTCGAGCTTGGCATAAAGATCAGCAGAGCCGGCGGCGACAATGCGCCGCATGTGAAGCATCGGGGTCTCGCCGACTAGTTGGGTGATATCCTCTGCAACACGCAGGTGCAGCGCCTCGACTGTGCCCATGATTTCATTTTACCGCACGGAAATGGATCCATGCGCTCTCCCAACATTCCACTGTGCCAGCTCCTGCTCGATTGGAGCGCAAAAGAAAAAGACCTGCATGGCAGCAGGTCTCCTCTTTCAACTGGGCTGAATTATTGGGAAGCGGGCCGATTATTCGCGGCTTGCTCCTGATTCGCAAAGTAGCCGCTACGGGTGCGCACCTGGAGCCTGCCGTATCCGCCGGCATGGGCTTCCACCTTCACCTGACGATATCCGCCCTGCTCCTGCGGACGCGTCGGGCGGTACTGGATCTTGTACTGGTTGCGGATGTCGTGGGCGATCGCCAATGAAATCTGGTCTACTTCGCTGAGGTCCTTGGGAAAGAATGCCACTCCTCCGGTTTGGATTGCCAGGGCCTCAAGGGCGCGGCGGGCGCGCTTCTGCTTCTCGCCGCCCAGCAGACCGATGGAGTAAATGGTCGGGCCGTTATCGTCCTGCACATGGCGTACGGCCTGCTCCAGGGTGTCGCGGCTGGCATTGTCCTCGCCATCGGTGACCACCAGAAGGACCTTCTTCTGGCGCTGCCCGGCCTTGGCCAGATGCTCGGAGGAGGCCACGACAGCATCATAAAGGGCGGTGCCGCCGCGAGCGTCAATATGGTCCAGCCCTTCCCTGAGCTGGTTGATATTCGAGGTAAAGTCCTGATCGATATAGGCCTCATCGTTAAAGTTCACGATGAACACTTCATCCTTGGGATTGCTGGCCTTTACCAGGTTCAGGGCGGCCTCGTTCACGGCCTCGCGCTTGTCCCGCATGGAGCCGGAGTTGTCGATCAAAATGCCAATCGAGACCGGCACATCTTCCGATCCA
>CAYTQA010000233.1:4849-5288 GCA_964439495.1 uncultured Terriglobales bacterium
GTCCGACAAACGTCTGAATCTTCTCCAGTTTGCCGTCTTCATAGACCTGGAAATCGTTCTTGTTCAGCCCCGTGACCAGGCGGTTCTTCTGGTCCACCACGGTTGCATGGAGCACGACTTCCTCGGCCTGGGCCTTAAATACGTAAACGCCATTCTTGCCGGTCGTGGGCTCCTGTCCCTTGCTGGGAGCGGGGATATTAGCGGTATTCGAGGGCTGAGTAGTATTGGCGCCGGGCGTTGCGGTTGCCGCTTGCTGTGGAGCTTGCTGTACGGACTTGCCGCTCTGGTCCTCCAGCGGTATTCCATACTGGTCCACCAGAACATTGTCCGTGCCTTCGCGATGCATTCCTGCCGGGGCCTGGGAGGAGGTGTCCTGAGCGTTCTGGGACGCTTGCTGGGCGCTCAACCCCACGCTCATCAGCATGAATGCGATGAACAA
>CAYTQA010000234.1:0-5283 GCA_964439495.1 uncultured Terriglobales bacterium
CAGGAGCGGGCCAAAGCCGGCCTTCCTCTATTCAAATGGAACGACAATCTGGCCATCGCCGCGCGGCTCCATTCGGATGAGATGGCGCGCCGCCATGAACTCTCCCATCAGTTCAGTGGAGAGGCGGAGTTGGGAGAACGGCTGGCGCAAGCCGGCGCCAGCTTTGACGCCGATGCCGAGAACGTCGGTTTCGCGGACGACGTGGATGGCCTGCATTCGGGCTGGATGCACTCACCCCCGCATCGCGCCAATCTGCTCAATCCACGATACGACCAGTTGGGCGTGGGGATCACGCGCGTTGCAGACCGCCTCTATGCCACGCAGGATTTCGCGCATGGCGTCACCCGATACTCCGGAGGCCAGGCCGCCGACGAAGTGATTGCCGCCTACAGCAGCCTGCGGCAGGGCCGCAAGGTGCGCCCCGCGCGGATCGTCTCAGTGCGCTCGCTCGAAAAAGCCGCCTGTTCTGGCCAGACCACCGCCAAGCTTCCCCAGGATAAGAAGAGCGCGCAGCCGCAATATGTATTTAACTATACGACCTCCGATCTACATAACGTCCCTGAAGTACTGCGCAAACAGATCGCAATGCCGGCGATCACTTCCATCGAGATCGGCGTTTGCGCCCGGAACGATGCCGCGCAGGGCTTCAGCGGCTATCGCGTGATTGCAGCGCTGTATTAGCGGCTTGGGAATGCCTGTGATTTTGCGGGGAAATCCTCCAACAGTCTTCCGCGCCATGTCTATTAGAACGCGGTAATTACCTTCGTTACTCCATCTTTGCGCGATTGAAATCTTCTGTTCATAATCAGACGCTATATTTGTCTACAGGACAGCTTCTCACCGGAAGCTTTCATCGAGTACAAATCTTCATATTTATAAAGATGGAACCGCAAAATTTATTTTGCGTATCTACTAACCAAGGGACATAAGGCACGTCCAAGGGAGAAAGGAGAAAAGACAATGTTTGACGGCAAATATAACGAGCTTTACGACAGCACTTTATTCCGCGTAAGTATCAATGCGGCGGTATTCGCGGCCTGGATGGGCGCGGCAATTCTCTTGCTCCGGTAAGCCACATGACGACCTGCGCTTCTTCAATCTCAGAAGTACGGAAGGCGCCTTCCGTATTCATGAGTCACTGAATTCAGGTGCGGGAGTTTTAAACGGGAAGCACGAGCGGTCCGAAATCTGGAATTATAGAAACAGCGGCAATCTTCGAATCAGTCCATTCCGACATCAAGAATCCACCGCTTCATCCCCTGGTAGCGAACTCGGCCTTTTTGGCGTTCGCGCCGTAGCGGGTTTCAACGTACTCATCGAGGATCTTGATGAACTCGGGCACGATATGGTCGCCCTTGAGCGTGATCATCAGGCGGCCATCCACGAATACCGGGGCCTTGGGCTCTTCAAACGTTCCCGGCAGCGAGATGCCGATGTTGGCATGCTTTGATTCGCCCGGACCGTTTACCACGCATCCCATCACTGCCAGCTTCATCTCCTCGACGCCCGGATATTTTTCTTTCCATACCGGCATGCTGGTGCGCAGGTAGCCCTGGATCTGTTCCGCCATCTCCTGAAAGAAGGTGCTGGTGGTGCGGCCGCATCCCGGACAGGCGGTGACCTGCGGCGTGAAGCTGCGAATGCTGAGCGATTGCAGGATCTGCTGCGCCACCAGAACTTCTTCGGTGCGGTCGCCATTCGGCGCGGGCGTGAGCGAGACCCGGATGGTGTCGCCGATGCCCTTCATCAGCAACGGCGCCAGCCCGGCCGCCGAGGCCACAATGCCTTTCATCCCCATGCCGGCTTCGGTGAGCCCCAGGTGCAGCGGATATTCGCAACGCGCAGCCAGGTTCTCATAAACGTCGATCAGGTCCTGCACGCCGCTTACCTTGGCGCTGATAATGATTTGGTCCGGGCGCAGGCCATGCTTCTGCGTAAGCTCGGCGGAGCGCAACGCGCTTACCACCATCGCTTCCATGGTGACGTCGCGGGCGTCTTTCGGATCGTCGCTGCGCGAATTTTCGTCCATCATGCGCGTCAGCAACTGCTGGTCCAGCGATCCCCAGTTCACCCCGATGCGCACCGGCTTCTGGTTCTCGACCGCCACCTTGATCATGGTGGCGAAGTTGTCATCGTCTTTTCTGCCGATGCTGGCATTCCCCGGATTAATGCGGTACTTGGCGAGGGCGCGCGCGCAGGCCGGATATTTCGCCAGCAGGATGTGCCCGTTGTAATGAAAGTCGCCGATGATGGGCGTGTGCAGGCCCATCTGCCGCAGGCCGTCCACGATGTGGGGGACTGCCTGGGCCGCCGCCTCGTTGTTCACGGTCACGCGGACCAGCTCGGAGCCCGCGCGCGCCAGGGCCGCCACCTGCTTGATCGTGCCCCGCACGTCAGCGGTATCGGTGTTGGTCATCGACTGGACAACCACCGGGACATCGCTGCCCACACGGACGCCGCCCACATTTGAGGTATAGCTCTTCCTGCGCTTCATGATAGCCATGGGAAGCTCTAGTTTAACATGGGTGAACAGCGGGTTTGGGCATTCAAAAGCCCTATCGGGCGATTACCTGAGCATCCGGGAGGCGGATGAACGCGGTAGGAATCTAATCCCCGGGAATGCCGATATCCTCGCGCCAGAGAGCGGGATGGGAGCGAATGAATGACTCCATCATGGCAATGCATTCCGCATCGTTCATCACCCGGCACTCCACGCCTTGCGCGGCGAACAGATGCTCCGCGCCAAGAAAAGTTTTGTTTTCGCCGATGATGACTTTGGGGATTTTGAAGAGCAGGGTAGTCCCGGTGCACATCACGCATGGGCTCAGGGTGCTTACCAGCACCAGGCGATGCCAGTCGGTGCGGCGTCCCGCATTGCGGATGCACACCACCTCCGCGTGCGCCGTGGGGTCGCCGCTCTGGACGCGCAGGTTGTGTCCCCTGGCGAGCACTCTGCCGTTGGCATCGGCCAGCACGGAGCCGATCGGGATGCCCCCTTCCGAGAGCCCGGCCCTGGCTTCCGCTATCGCGGCTTTCAGAAGCGCCCTTTCGTCCATCATGCGGCCCTATTTCGCGGATTTATGGACCTCGACCGTGCTCCAGGTTTTGTCGGCGGCATGGCAGATGTTCTCCAGCTTGCAGTCGGCGCATTTCGGCTTGCGGGCGACGCATAGCGCGCGTCCGTGCCAGATCACGCGATGGGCGAAGTCGATCCACTGCTCCCGCGGAATCACCCGCATCAGGTCTTCTTCAATCTTCCTGGGATCGTCCTGTTTGGTGAGTTCAAGACGGCGCGAGATGCGATGCACATGGGTGTCCACCACCACACCCTCCGCCTTTTTAAACCAGGTGCCGAGCACAACATTGGCGGTCTTGCGCGCCGCGCCGGGCAGGGAAGTGAGCTCCTCCATGGTTTGCGGGACCTTGCCGCCAAACTCTTCCACCACCTTGCGGGCCGCGCCCACCACCGATTTGGCTTTATTTTTATAAAAGCCGGTGGAGCGTATCTCGGGCTCCAGCTCTTCCGGCTTGAGCGCCGCAAAATCCTTCGGCGTGGGATATTTCTTGAACAGTCCCGGAGTCACCATGTTCACCCGCACGTCGGTACACTGCGCCGAGAGGATGGTCGCCACCAGCAACTCCCAGGCATTCTTGTGGTGCAGCGCGCAGGTCGCAGCCGGATACATCTCCTGCAGTCGCTTGAGGACCTCGGCAACGCGCTCTGGGTCAAGCGGATCGTACTTCGCCGCCTTCCCGGCGCTCGGCTTCGCGGTTGGACGTTTGCTCGCTTTGGTTGGACTTTTGCTCGGCATGGGGCAGGAGCATGATAAATGAAGAGCCGGCAGGACTGCATCTTTGCGAATCGCTATTCTTTTCGCAGCCAGGACTGCTTACGACGACGGCGGATGCCTGGCGCCTTCGAACAGGAGCGGAAAGAATTGTCCTTCAATCTTCCGGCCCGATTGGATTACCGGCACGCCATGAAGCAGGGGCTCGTTGCTCGCGGAGCGCACGCCATCCTTCATTACATTGATGACGGTGGCGCGGCGCGAGCGGCTGGAGTGGTTGGCAAACGATCCATGGACCAGCCGGGGATGGTGGAAGGATGCCTCGCCCTTCTTCAATTCCACGGCCACGGGGCGCTCGAACTCGCGCTTTTGCCGGTCGTCGAGGACGGCGCGGATTGCGTCCATGTCGCCCGCCAATCCGGTGATGGGCAGATCAGGCCAGCGATGGCTTCCCGCGATGTACTGCAGGCAGCCATTCTCGGTGGTCGAATCGTCCAGTCCGATCCAGCAGGTGAGGTGCGCCAGCGGTTGCGTGCGCGTCCAGTAGGAATAATCCTGGTGCCAGGCCACCACTCCGCCGTGGCGCGCGGGCTTGCAGAAGAGCTGGTCATGCCAGAAGCGGACCGCTCCCCCCAGCAGTTGCACTGCCGGGACAGTAAATGCCGGATGCCAGAGCAGGTCGTGAAAACCTGGGGCGGTCCGCCATGCGCCGAGGGCATGGAAGAGCACGTGGTCCGGGTCGCCGGACTCGTTGGAGTGATATTCGTAAAATAACTCCCGCTCCTCGGGCGGGGCATCGAGCAGCCGCGCCAGCTCCTGCCGCAGGACCTCCACTTGCTCGCCGGTCAGGATGCGGATGCCCTTCAGATAGCCATGCTCGTGAAAGAAGTCGATCTGCTCCCTGCGGAGCTCATAGCGCGAGAGGTCGCACGCGTCTACGGCGTCGGCGGGAAAAAGCGCCTGGAGCGGATGATGATGAACGGAAAGGTCCTGAGCCATGGTCCAACGGCCCTCTATCTTTTAATCATGCGCGGGTGTGAATGCAGGGAAGCGCTTATAAATCATATCCGAGCAGGCGTGGTTCGTTGCAAGCGCGGTCCGTTGCGGCTGGCTAGCATGCTTGAGTCTCTGGAGAGATGACGGTTTTCGAAGCGCTCCGGGGCAAAGGCCGCCTGGAGCTTTCGTATGTGGTCTGAAATTTTAGTAAAGTACCGCTTTCCTGGACGGATGACGGTTTCCGAATCGGTCTGTTACAATTCATTTGGATGGAGCAGTGACAGAAGCTCCGGGTAGCAGTTTTCGCTTGCTGCCCCATGCTGTCGATGGATCCCGGTTCGGTTCGGCGGATTCATTTGCGGCAGGCGAAAAAGCAACAGTAAGAGAAGAAGTAAGCAAAAAAGACAGCAGAATCAAGGGTTTCCGCTGACCTTCCCAACATAGCGGGGACGTAGTTCAGTTGGTTAGAACGCTGCCCTGTCACGGCAGAGGTCGCGAG
>CAYTQA010000235.1:0-5217 GCA_964439495.1 uncultured Terriglobales bacterium
GGAGGCGCCGGGATCAAGCGAGCCGCCGCTGATCCTCATCATGTCGCGCACTTTGCCGTCCAGCTCGCTGCTGCGGCACGCAACCGCGCCGGCGGTGACGTCGCTGTGGCCGCCCAGATATTTTGTGGCGGAATGGAGGACCACATCGGCCCCCAGGGCCAGCGGTTTTTGCAGGATGGGCGTGGCAAAGGTGTTGTCCACCACCGTTTGTACCCCATGCTTTTTGGCCACATGGATCAGGGATTCGAGGTCCACGCAGCGCAGGGTGGGATTGGTAGGGGTCTCCAGAAACAGCAATCGCGTCCGGCTGGTGAAATATTGCTCAATTTTAGAAAGCTCCTGGAAGGGAACAAACTTCGTGCTTACGCCGAAGCGGGCAAAGATTTTTTCGAACAGTGCAATGCTTCCGCCATAGATGTCCAGCATGGAAACGATCTCGTCCCCCGCCTGGCAAAGGCCAAGAATGGCCGCGAGCGTGGCCGATTGTCCGCTGGAGGTCACCACGCATCCCGCCGCGCCTTCGAGCGCCGCAATCTTCCGCTCCGCCACCTGCGTGGTGGGGTTGGCATAGCGCGTGTACATGAAGGCCGGGGACTCGCCCTGATTGATCTTCCGCATTTCGTCCACGGTCGGAATTGCAAAAACCGAGGTTTGGGCGATCTCGGTGGTGAGAGCGGCAGCGCGTCCGTGGCGCTCCTCGCCGGCATGCACGCAACAGGTCGCATCCGCGGAAGGCGCGCTTGCCACGTCTCCATCCTTTTCAATGGTGGTTTTCATGGAAGCTCCAGTGGAGAAAGTATATATCCATCGATTATCGCGGGCGGAACTCCTGGATTCGGCGGGGCCAGAGATGGAAAGACCGCTCGGGTAAGATAAGAGCGGCAATGAACATTACCGAATTTACCTTGCTGGTGTGGGCCGGCTCGCTCTTTGCCGGATTTTTAGGGTCGCTGACCGGGCTGGGAGGCGGGGTTGTAATCGTGCCGCTGCTGGCGCTGGTGTTTCATGTGGATATCCGCTATGCCATGGGCGCCTCTCTGGTTTCGGTGATCGCAACCTCCTCCGGCGCGGCCGCCGCATACGTCAAGGAAGGGTTCTCCAATATTCGTATTGGAATGTTTCTTGAGATTGCAACTACGCTGGGCGCGCTTCTGGGCGCATATCTCGCGGCCAAACTCCCCGCCGCCGGCATTGCCATCATTTTTGGCGTGATGTTGCTGTACTCGGCCTCAGTCTCGGGCAGGTCGCGGGAGCGCCAGGTCCAGAACGATCAGCCCGACGCGATTGCCACCCGGCTGCGTTTGGACGGCAGCTATCCTGGCGAGCAGGGGAGCGTCGCTTATCATGTGCACAACGTGCCCCTCGGTTTTGGGCTGATGTTTGGCGCCGGCACGCTTTCCGGTCTGCTTGGGATTGGATCGGGAGCGGTGAAGGTGCTCGCCATGGACCAGGCCATGAAAATCCCATTTAAAGTCTCGACCACCACCAGCAATTTCATGATCGGGGTGACGGCGGTCGCCAGCGCGGGAATCTACCTGGGCCGCGGGTATATAGATCCCGGGCTGGCGATGCCGGTGATGCTCGGAGTGCTGATGGGCTCCATGCTCGGGGCAAAGGTCCTTGTGAAGGCGCAGACACGAGTTCTGCGCTGGGTCTTTGCCGGCGTGATCGCCGCATTGGGAATTGAAATGATCTACAGCGGCATTACAGGGAGGCTTTAGATGAAACCATCCAGGAACTGGAACGATCATCGCCTCGAACAGATCATAGGCAACTTGCTGCGGACGGGTGTAATGGCCGCGGCGGCCATCCTGCTGCTCGGCGGGGCCCTGTATCTGCTCCGCTATGGACATGGGACCCCCAATTATCGGACCTTCCAGGGAGAACCTTCCGAGCTGCGGAATGTGGTGCAGATTGTCAAAGAGACAGCAACGTTCCACAGCCGCGCGATCATTCAATTCGGCCTGCTTCTGTTGATTGCTACCCCGGTGGCCCGGGTCCTGTTTGCGCTGATTGGGTTTTTTCTCGAAGGGGATTATGTCTACGTAGCGGTATCCTGCATCGTGCTGACGGTCCTCCTTTACAGCGTGCTGGGGCATGGGATGTGAGCTGGCGCGCGTAATTCCGCCCCAACGGATGGTTCTCAATACAAAACCAAAAAAAATCCCGGCGTGAGTCGCCGGGATTTTTTGTTGATGGGCCCTTGGCTCAGAATGTCAGAACGAAAGATGCAGGCCAAACTGGAACTGACGGGCATCGAAGGCGGCTGTCGGTTGTCCAGCCTGGGTGTAAAGCGGATTTACATCGGCCACATTGAAGCGGTTGACCAGGTTAAAGATATCGACGCTGCCGCCCATGCGAACACGCTCCGTAATCTGCACGATCTTGGCGATGCGCAGGTCGTTGAAGATGTCATAGGTACGGATCCCGGCGTTTCTCTTGAGATTGCCGGTGAGCGTCCCATTCAGGAAGCAGGCAGGTTGAAGGTAGCCGGTGGGCGAATATCGCGAGGGCACAGCCGGATCGCCGCAACCGTCAGTAGGAGTTCCCGCAGGGACCACAACTGGACGGTCGGTGCTGGGAGCAAAGTCGAAGTTGCGATCGATGCCGGTCAGGATATTGAAGGGGCGTCCCGAATCAACCTCCACAATCGGCGACAGAGAGATATTGCTGAGGACCCCATTCAGGAGTCCCGCTCCAGTCACCTGTCCACTCTGGTAAACCCCGCTGAATACGAAGCGGTGGCGCTGATCGAAGGTGGATTCCGACCGCTCCGCCTGGGGGTTATAGCTATCCTGCGGGGCAAGCAATGATTGCAGGTCAGTGGAATCGTCAATCGCATGGGACCAGGTGTAAGAAGCCAGGAACTCGTAATGCTCGCTGAAGCGTTTACGCAGGTTCGCAGTCAGTCCATGGTAGACCGAGCTTCCGTTGGAGAGGTTCGCCACCATATCGCTGAAGGGGACCGTCACCCCAAGTCCCAATCCGAATTCCTGCGAGGCAGCGGCCATTGCGCTTCCGCAGGCCGGAAAGACAGGGACCAGGGTCGGATTCGTCCCCGACCGGCGGAAAAAGCTGGCCAATGCCGCGGGAACGAAATTTCCGCTTGGGTTGACCCCCGGAATCTGCGGCAGCATCGCCGGACACGTCGAAACATCCAGCGGGCTTGTGGGCACCGGAATTTTAGCGGCTGCGGCGGAGTTTCCGGAGAGGAGCAGGGCATTGCGTTCGCGCGTGCTGTAGTCCAGGGCGCGCACGAAATTCGTGACCAGCGCCTGCGACTTTACCGCGTTTACATTGATGGGCCGATTCAGATGATGGCCCCCGTTGAAGTTATAGGAAAGATTCAGTGAGAGATCGTGTCCGAAGTCATGCTCTATGCCGAAATTTACCTGCTCGGAGTATCCGTACTGAAAGTCCTTTCCAACCGGAAAGCCGAAAGGCTGGTTCACCAGCGGGACACCCTGAGTGAGATATTGCTGGTTCACAAAGATGGAATTCGCATTCAGGCTGGCGAAGCGCTCTTCCTGCGGTAAGTATTGAATTCCGGCAGCGACCGAGGGCGGCAGGCAATTCCCCATGGTCTGAATCCCCTGGAAGGTGTTGGTTGCATTCAGATTGAGGACCGAAGAAGGACTCGGCGCCGCATTTGGATTACACGGAGCGCCGCCAAACAGGACCAGTTGCGGGGCCTGGGAGCCATCGGCCACGTCCGAATCGAAGGAGAGCGCCAGCAGGGGATGGTCATAGAAAATCCCGTAAGAAGCTCGCATGACCGTTTTCCCATCTTTGTACGGGTCCCACGCAATTCCCACGCGGGGCGCCACATTGTTGTAATCCCGTGGAATGCCTTGGGTGATGCCCAGGGCATCCTGCGCTGCGGCGGCGATGGAGTTCAATGCCGGGAAGGTGGGCGTGAACTCGACGTCGTACCGCACCCCATAATTCAAAGTGAGATTGGAGAGGATGCGCCAGGAGTCCTGCACAAATCCGCCCAGCGTGTTATTGGTGAATGAGGCGTGTGGATTTCCGACGCCCTGCACGAAGGATTGAGGAATCCCCAGTCCATAGGCTTGCACCGGAGAAAATGCCGGGAAGGTAACGCCGGGAATCGCGCCGAAATCGAGACCCGAGGAGGGCTGGTTCAAGCTGGTGGCGGCCAGGGCGCCAAAGTTGTAGAGACCTCCGAAATTGACTGTAAAGTCCGCGGTCTCCGGAATCCGATTTACATCCACGCCGAACTTGATGCTGTGGTTTCCTTTCATCCAGGAGAGGTTATCGGTCATCTGATAACGCTGTTCGGTGCGGTTTACGTAGGAGAAGGGCTCACGTCCGAAGAACGCGTACCCCGGAATATTGATGGCGACGTCGCCGCCGCCCGGGGCCTGCGAGAAAGTATACAGCAGCCCGCGGCGGGCATACTGGAAGCGGAGCTCGTTGACGATCTGGGAAGAGAGCAGCCATGTGTCCTGGGCCGTGGCCCCGGCGTCGCGATAGGTTTGCTGCGAAGTGCGCGAAAAGGCATTTTGCCCATACGTCTGGTTTTGCGCGTTCACCTGTATTCCGGTCACGGTGCTTGGGCTTACATTCCCTCGCAGCATCAGGTTATTGGTCTCGGTAATTTTGTGGTCAATACGCAGATCGTAAAGGCTGGTGCCTTCAAAGACCGGATAGTTGCCGCTTTGTGAAGTCAATCCATGAAAGGAATTGGGCAGTGGAGCATTCGTAGTGATGAAACGCGCCGCCGGACCGCTCCCCGCCAGGGCCGCCGGCAGGGCGCGATTGACCGCCGTCCCCGAGCTGCCTCCGACCAGCGTCACGTATGCCCGCACCAATTGCGCGGCCTGCGGATTGAGCAGCAGTGAGTTGGGAAGTCCGTTCAGGAAAGCCGCCTGGGTGGGAGTTCCCTGCAGAATGATTGATCCCGGAGGGGCCCCGTAGAAACGCGAAGCATCAAAGGTGGTCAGCCCAAAGTTGTCCTGTCCCACGACCGAAAAGCCGGTTTCGTGGCGGCGCGTGGTTTCAAAAGAGAAGAAGAAAAAAGTTTTATTTTTTGCGATCGGACCGCCGATGGTGAATCCAGGCTGAACGCGCGTGTAAGGCGGCTGATAAACAGTGCTGAAAGGGTTGGTGGCCTGAATGTAGCGGTTGCGCAGATATCCGAATGCGCTGCCATGAAATTGGTTGGTCCCGCCGCGCGTAATGATGTTGATCATG
>CAYTQA010000236.1:0-5207 GCA_964439495.1 uncultured Terriglobales bacterium
GCCCGAGAGGCAGTGCTGGCCTACCTCGCGCGCCTTTTCCAGCACGTAAATGTTCTCTTTGCAGATTTGCGCGTCAGGATGCCTGCCGTTGTGCTCATCGATCAGTTGGGAGAGGCGCAGCGCGCAGGCCATGCCCGCCGGACCGCCACCCACGATCACCACGTCCGCATCCATCCGCGGACGATCGGGAATGTCGAGAGGTTTGCGAAAGATCAGCATTCGGTTTTCAGGTCAAAAAGCTTCAAAGTTGCGCGCCAGAAACGACAGCCCGGCTTTCGGGAGCGAGGTTTTTGAATTCCTTATCCCTTGGCCTTCTTCACTTCTTCGGTCAGCGCCGGAACGATATCGAAGAGATTGCCCACAACCCCATAGTCCGCAATCTCGAAGATAGGGGCTTCCGCGTCTTTATTAATCGCAATGATGCTGCGCGAGCCCTTCATGCCCACGATATGCTGGATTGCTCCGCTGATGCCAAGCGCAATATAAACCTTGGGGGCGACGGTTTGCCCGGAGGAGCCAACCTGGCGGTCCATGGGCAGCCAGCCCGAGTCGCAGATCGGGCGTGAAGCGGCAATTTCTCCGCCCAGCGCCTCCGCTAATTGGCGAGCGAGCTCGATGTTCTTCTGCTCCTTGATTCCGCGGCCCACGGAGACGATGACCTCGGCCTGGGTGAGGTCCACGGCCTGCTTGGCCTCCTTGAAAACCTCCAGCGGCTTCACGCGCACGGCGCTCTCGTCAATATTCACGCTGACTTTTTCCACGCTGGCTGGACTGCTCCCCATTTCCACCTGGTCACCGCGGTAGGAGCCCGCCTGAAAGGTGGCGAGATGCGGAGGATCGCAAGTGAAGGAGACGTCGGCGGCGAATTTTCCCTGAAACATCTGGCGGGTAAAGACCAGCCGCGCGCCTTCCTTGCGGTAGGCGACGCAATCGCTGATCAGCGTGCGCTGCAGCGCATTCGCCAATCTGGGAGCAAAGTCGCGCACCTGATAGGTATGAGGCATTAATACGAGGCGCGGTTTTCGATCGAGAATGAACTGCTTGAGCGCGGCAACATAGGCATCGGCGGTATAGGGCTCCAGCCGGGGCGATTCAATGGAATAGACTTTGCCCAGCTTGGCGGCAGCGAGCTCGGTGGCCACGCCATCGGCTGCGGAGCCAAGCACGGCTGCTTCGACGCTCCAGCCCATTTCAGCGGCGATGGATTGCGCCGCCTTCACCGTTTCCAGTGAAGCCCGATTGAGTTTTGCCTCGCGCTTCTCAGCCAGAACCAGAATCGTGTCAGCCATGGTGGCTAATTTTTTGAGCCAGCAGATTCATGCCCGCTGCCTGCTCATCTCCTTATCTAAAAATTACCATCACTACGACTGCAATAAACCTGTAAAGGCCGATTCCCGCCGAAGGCAGCCATTCGAATCGAATCCGAACGCCCGATCGTGCAGGTGCAAGGAGATGAGCAGTAAACAGCAGGGCTCAGGCCGCGCGGTTTATCTCTGAGTCTCTCCTGTGGGAGGACCGGACCATCGGTTGCCGACTCCGCTTGAGGAACCCAGCCACGACAAGCACCAGCCCCAGAATGCCGAAAAATCCAATCATCCCGATGCTGAACCGGCTGCCTTGCCGTATGTCCCATCCCGCATAGATGAGCCAGAATCCGGCAAAGAGCATACAGAACACCCCTATCATGATGGTGAAGCGGCTTACCGTCCGGTTGCTATCGATTCGCTCCTCGGTATCGAGCATCTCGATTTCCTCATCACTTTTCATATGGACAGGGTGCTCCAGCATTGGCTCTTCCCTCATGAGCGGCCCTTCTGTCATGGAGTCTTCCATGATCGGCTCTTCCACCATCGGCTCTTCCATCATGGACTCTTCCATGGTGGACCCGGAACCCTCGACCCTTGGCTCCTGCCGGGGCTCAATCCGCATCTGTTGCCTGCGCAGTTCGGCCCGGCGCTCCGAATCGTCGTCCATATCCATTCTTCTCTCTAGTGCCATGACATCGACCCTCCTCAAAGCATTGTGTACACGAGGTTAGATGCCAACTCCTGAACCGCTGAACGCGTGCTGCACAAGCAGCGGCAACTCCGGTCAGAGCACGCGTATGTCATTCTTCAGCTTATCCACCAGCTTGCGGGCAACATCAGCGGGCGCGCCGTCGAGCATCTCCGTCTTTTTCTGCTTTTGCGGGACGTAGAGCTTCTCGATCTTCTGCATGTTGGGGAGGACCGCCGACTGCACCTCCTCGAAGGCGACCTTCCGCATGGGCTTATTTTTCGCCTGCTTAATGCCGATCAGTGTGGCATAGCGCAGCTTATTGATGCCCGACTGGATGGTAAGCACCGCCGGCAACGGCATCTCCAGATGTTGAAAGAAGCCGGACTCCAGCTCGCGCTTGAGGCGAATGCCGCCCTCGTTCTTCTCAATGCTCATGATGATGGTGGCGTGCGGCCAGCCGAGAAGGTCGGCGAGGATGACCCCAGTCTGGGCATAACCATAATCGTCCGACTGCAGGCCGGTGAAGATGAGGTCGAATTTTTCGTCTTTGATTGCGGCGGCAATCGCGCGCGCGGTGTTGGCAGAGTCCAGCCCCACAAACTTATCGCCTTCCAGATGGATGGCGCGGTCGGCGCCCTTGGCCAGCCCTTCCCGCAGCACCTGCTGGGCGCGGGCAGGGCCGGTGGTGATCACCACCACCTCTCCGCCATGCTTTTCTTTCTGCCGCAGCGCCTCTTCCAGGGCAAAGGCATCAGGCTCATTGACCTCGTACGAAACATCCTCGCGAATCCAGGTGCCGCTCTCGTTGAGCTTGAGCGGGGCATCCTTCTGCGGGACCTGCTTCATGCACACCAGAATCTTCATAAACCAGTCCTCAATCTATCCGGGTGTAAGGATGAAAGCTATTGCAAATAGAGCTTAGATGCAAAAACGGGAGCTCTCAAAGAAACTGAGCAGTATAAATGATGGCGGCCTTTCCTGCTTCAGCCCGGGCCGTGGGCGAATCAGGAAACGCACTCTTTATGATGCGCAGTTGGAGACTCTGGCGTATGATAGCGGGCAATATGAGAGTACCTTCAAAGATCGCCTGGATCTTTTTTTTATGTTCCGTCTTCGTCTTTTTCTGTTCTGCCTTCGTCCTCGCGCAGAATTCCAGCTTCACCCTCGAACAAGTCATGGGGTCGCCTTTTCCTTCCGGCTTGACTGCGGCGCGGCAGGCTGGACGCATCGCATGGGTATTCACCAGCAAAGGAGAGCGCAATGTATGGGTGGCGGACGCCCCCGCCTTCACGCCCCGGCAGATCACGCATTATCAGGGCGACGATGGGCAGCAGATCGCCAGCCTGCGCCTGACTCCCGATGGACGCACCGCGGTCTACGTTCGGGGCTCTGAAGTCAGCAGCGGCGGGCATGTGGCCAATCCCACCAGCGAGATCAAGGAGCCCAAGCAGCAGGTGTGGGCGGCCGATGCGGAGAGCGGCAGCGCTCCCCGCCTTCTCGGCGAGATGGGCTGCGTGGAAGAGGATTGCGAGGACATTGAGATCTCTCCCAATGGGCAATGGGCAGTATGGGTGGGACAGAAAAACCATCTATGGATCGCGCCCGTCGCAGGCGATAAGCCGGCGCGTCAATTGACGGAGTTGCGCGGAGAGGAGATGGAGCCGCAATGGTCGCCTGACAGTCAGCGCATCGCCTTTCGCTCCGATCGCAAGGACCACAGCCTCATCGTGATCGTCGATCTCTCGCCGGAGCGCGTGCATTACGTCGCCCCCACCAGCGATCGCGATATATATCCGCGGTGGTCGCCGGACGGGCAGCAGATCGTCTTTGTACGCACCCCGGGAAGGGAGCACCGGCTGCCATTGATTCCGCAGCGTCCACATCCGTGGGCAATCTGGGCCGCGGATGCCCAGGGCGGAGGCGGGCATGAGCTGTGGCACAGCAGCACGGAGATGAACGGCTCGCTGCCTCCATTTGAGGATTCCACCCTGCAGGTCGGCGCAGGGAATCGAATTCTCTTCAACTCGGAGCAGGATGGCCGCAACCATCTCTACTCGATCGCACTCGCCGGCGGCCAGCCCAGCCTGCTCACGCCCGGCGATTTTGATGTGGAGGACGTAAGCCTTAGCCCCGACAAGAGCACCGTCCTTTACTCCTCAAACCAGAACGATGTGGAACGCCGCCATCTTTGGAGGATAAATCTGAGCGGAGGGTCCCCGCAGGCGCTGACCCGGGGCGCCACCATCGAGTGGAGCCCGGTGATGCTGAACGATGGCAAGACCGTCGTCTGCCTGGGGTCGAGCGGCACGACCCCGGCGATGCCCTATCGCTTGACGGAGGGCGGCCGCGAAATGATCGCGCGCAACCTGCTGCCGGGCGACTTCCCTTCCGCGCAACTGGTCGAGCCCAGGGCAGTGATCTTTAAAAGTGAGGATGGATATGAGATCCACGGCCAGCTCTTTGTCCCACGCAATCGCGCCACGCGCGCGCCCGGACCGGCGCTGATTTTCACCCATGGCGGCCCGCAGCGGCAGATGGTGCTGGGCTTCCACTACATGCGGTATTACCACAACGCCTATGCCGAGAACCAATATTTGGCGAGCCTGGGATACGTGGTGCTTTCGGTGAATTACCGGCTGGGCATCATGTACGGACGCGCCTTCCGCGAAGCCCCCAACAGCAGTTGGCGCGGAGGCTCGGAGTATCGCGATGTGGTGGCCGGAGCGAGGTTTCTGCAAAGCCTGCCATACGTGGACCGCAAACGCATCGGCCTGTGGGGCGGGTCTTACGGAGGATATCTCACCGCCATGGGGCTGGCCCACAACTCCGATATCTTCTCCGCCGGGGTGGATTTCCACGGGGTGCATGACTGGTCGGTCTTCCTGCCGCATTGGGAAAACGAGGCCCTGGCCGCCCCCGATTTGAAGGAGGCCCAGAAACTGGCCTTCGACTCCTCGCCGGCGTCGAGCGTCGCCAATTGGAAGTCTCCGGTATTGCTGATCCATGGGGACGACGATCGCAACGTCGAATTCGAGCAGACCACCGACCTGGTACAGCGCCTGCGCGAAAATCATGTTGCCTTCGAGGAGATCATCTATCCCGACGAAATCCATGATTTTCTGCTTTGGAAGGACTGGGTGCGCAGCTACAAGTCGGCCGCGGATTTCTTCAACCGCAAATGGGGTGGGGGCCAACGGTAGAGGGCCCGC
>CAYTQA010000237.1:0-5168 GCA_964439495.1 uncultured Terriglobales bacterium
CTGGTGATTCATACCAGTTATCTGGTGAATCTGGCGAGCACGACGCCGGAATTTCTGGCGAAGTCCATCCTGGCTTTTCGCGGAGAGGTGGAGCGGGCGCTGGCGCTGGGCGCGCAATATCTGGTGCTGCATCCCGGCTCCTATCGCGGCGGCAGCAGGGAAGCGGGACTGAAGTGCGCCGCCGATGCCATTGCCAGGGCGGTGGAGGATTTGGAGCCCGCGAAGTGCGAATTTAAAATCCTCATTGAGAACACCGCCGGGGCCGAGTACTCGCTGGGCGGCTCTTTTGAGCAGGTGGCGGAATTGCTGGAGTACCTGCGGCCGGTTGCTCCGGTTGCCGCGTGTATTGATACTTGCCATACCCACGTCGCAGGGTATGACATCGTTTCCGCCGAGGGGTATGAGCAGACCCTGCGGCAGCTCGATGCCACGGTCGGGCTGCGCAACGTCGCGGTCTGGCATTGTAACGATGCCAAGGCAGCGCGGGGATCGAAGCTGGACCGTCATCAGCACATTGGCGAGGGCTCCATTGGCATCGAGTTGTTCGAGCGGTTATTGAACGATCCGCGCACCGCCCATGCGGCCTTTATCGCCGAGACGCCGATCGATATTCCCGGCGATGACCAGAAGAACGTGGACAGGCTCAAGGCCCTGGTGCGAGATTGAGATTATGTTGGAGAAAACACTGAGCGAATCCGAGAACCAGCAAAGCCGCGAAGAACGCGCCGGCCATTACGATCCGCAGCGGATCGAAGAAAAGTGGGCTGCCCGCTGGCAAAACCAGCCCGGCCTGTATAAGGCGGAGCCTGCAACATCGGCGCGCAAAAAATATTACGTCCTGGAGATGCTGCCGTATCCTTCGGGCGCGCTCCATATGGGCCACGTACGCAACTATTCCATCGGCGATGCGCTGGCCCGGTATATGTGGATGCGCGGCTACAACGTTCTCCATCCCATGGGCTGGGACGCCTTCGGACTTCCGGCGGAAAATGCCGCGCTGAAGAACAACCAGCCGCCGCGCGAGTGGACGCTTGCCAACATCGCGAACATGAAGTCGCAGATGAAGCGCCTCGGATTCTCCTACGATTGGGAGACCGAAGTCACCACCTGCCTGCCGGAATACTACAAATGGAACCAGTGGTTCTTCCTCAAGCTATACGAGCGCGGGCTGGCCTATCGCAAGAAGAGCAAGGTGAACTGGTGTCCGGAATGCGCCACCGTGCTAGCCAATGAACAGGTAGTGAACGGCTGTTGCTGGCGGCACGAAGAGACCCCGGTGCAGCAGCGCGATCTGGAGCAGTGGTTCCTGCGCATTACCAGTTATGCCGAAGAGCTGCTCAATGACCTGGAGAAGCTCCAGGGTTGGCCGGAAAAAGTCCGCACCATGCAGCGCAACTGGATTGGGCGAAGCGAGGGCGCGCTGGTGGATTTTGCCGTCGATGAGGCTTCAGGCGGCAAGATCACCGTTTTCACCACGCGCATTGACACGATTTACGGCGCGACTTCGGTCCAGCTTGCGCCGCAGCACCCAATGGCGCGAAAGCTTATCGGGGAAGATCCCGGCTTGAACGCCAAGCTCGAAGAGTTGATGGGGCAGCAGCAGCGCGCGCGCGAAGCGGGTGATCTGGGGGCCATCGAGAAGCACGGCTTCTTCACCGGAGCCAACGCGATCAATCCCTTTAACAACGAGAAAATTCCCATCTGGATCGCCAACTACATCCTGATGGACTACGGCACCGGCGCCATCATGTCAGTGCCGGCGCATGACGAGCGCGATTACGAATTTTCAAAAAAGTATGATTTGGATATCCGGGTGGTGGTCTTGCCGCGGCGCACACGCGAACCCGGAGAAGGCGGAAAGAAGGACGAACCCGTCCTGCCCTTCACCCCGCCGGAAAGCCTGCTCATCAATTCCGGCGAGTTCGATGGATTGTCCAACGCGGAGGCCATCGAGAAGATGGCGCAACATGCCGAGCAGCATGGTTTCGGCAAGCGCACCGTTACTTATCGCCTGAAGGATTGGGGCATCTCGCGCCAGCGCTACTGGGGCACTCCCATTCCCATGCTCTATTGCGAGAAGGACGGCCTCGTGCCGGTGCCGGAGAGCGAATTGCCGGTGCTGCTTCCGGAAAAAATCACGATCACGCAGCAGGGCGGATCCCCTTTAGGGAGCGTCCCCAAGTTCGTGAACGCCACGTGCCCCAAGTGCGGAGGACGCGCGCGCCGCGAAACCGATACCATGGACACCTTCGTGGATTCCTCCTGGTATTTTTATCGCTATACCAGCGCCCGGTTGAATACCGCTCCCATTGACAGCAGGACGGTCGCCTACTGGTTTCCCATCGATCAATACATCGGTGGGGTGGAGCACGCCATCCTGCATCTGATCTATTCGCGCTTCTGGACAAAGATGATGCGCGATCTGGGATTGGTGGAAAACTCCGAGCCGGTCGAGCGGCTCTTTACCCAGGGCATGGTGATCAAAAACGGGGCCAAGATGTCGAAGAGCAAGGGCAACGTGGTTTCGCCCGACGACATGGTCGCCCGCTATGGCGCGGACAGCACCCGCATGTATGCCCTCTTCGCCGCCCCGCCGGACCGCGACCTCGATTGGCAGGAGTCTGGAGTCGAAGGCATCAGCCGCTTCCTTTCCCGCGTCTACCGCTTCGTGATGAAACACGCCGATCGCGCGCGCAAGATCGCCTCCGGAGGCCAGGCGGGAAGCGGGCGCGAGTTGGACCGCAAAATGCACCAGACCATTCGCAAGATCACGAATGATTTCGATGGCCGCTGGCATTTCAATACCTGCATTGCCGCCATTATGGAATTTGTGAATGCTTTGTATGCGGCCGATGAGCAGATCGCAAAAGGGACCATTCCCGGAGTGCAGGTCGCGCGCATTCTGCGCAACCTTGTGCTGATGCTTGCGCCCTTTGCTCCTTACCTCGCGGCCGAGCTGTGGGAATCGATTGGCGAACAGGGCGTCCTGTTGCGGGAAGCCTGGCCGAAATTCGATCCCGAACTGGCCCGCGAAGATGAAGTGGAGATACCGGTCCAGATCAACGGAAAAAACCGCTCCCGTGTCACCGTTCCCACCGGGACCGAAGACGAAAAATTGCGCGAGCTCGCCCAGGCGGATGAAAAAATCAAGGCGGCGATCGGTGGCAAGCCGGTAATCAGGATCATCGTTGTTCCCAACAAGCTGGTCAATATCGTCGTGAAATGACGCAAAAGGGGGCGTTATCGCAGGGCCTTCGCTCCGTGCGCGAGCGCCCGTATCTGCTCCTGATAGAAATTGCCTGGCGCTGGTGCTTCGGTCTTTTCATGGTGATTGCGGTCGCGCTTGCCGTCGCAATCTATCTGCGCTACTTTCCCATCTCTCCCGAGGACATGCGGGCACTGCACAGCATGGTCCCGATTCTCGTAGCGACGGTCATCGCAAAGCTTGTGATAGACACCGGCCCCGCGCTGCTGCGGATCGTACTGGTCCTGGTGCCTGTATTGCTGCTGGGATGGGCGTTGCTGGCCAGCATCGGACGCAGCGCCGTGCTCTCTCGCATCGCCAAATTTCCTGCGCGTCCCGCGTTTGCCGCCAGCTTCGCGCTGCATTTCTGGCGCGCGCTCCTGGCTTTTATCGCGTCGATTGCGGCCCTGCTGGTGGTGGTGGGCGCGGGCTTTGCCGGGGTTGGGCTCACGCACAGCATGCAGCCGAACATCGCGCTTACCGCCGCCATACTCTTTCCCGGATTGCTGATCGTGGCCTTCGCATGGTCGGTGGTGAACTGGTATTTGTCGGTCGCTGTCCTGTTTGCCCATGCGGGGCGCAGCATGGGTGGGGCGCTCAGGGAGGGTTACCGCTTCAGTCGAAGGCGCCGCCGCGAGCTGGCGCGGATTGCGTTTGCGATGGGCGTCCTTCGCCTGTTTTGGTTTCTAGTGATGACGATTGCTTCTCTGCTGGTGGCGGCGCTGCTGGCAAGGACTTCTACTCTGACGGCCATCGTCCTGCTGCTCGCGCTTACGCTGATCTATTTCGCGGTCGCCGATCTCTTTTCTCTGGCGCGGTGGCTGGCCTACTTCTCTCTGCTGAAGCAGGAGACATGCTGATCGCACGGCTATGAGGCGGAGGTCGCAGTTTTAAAGTTTGCCCGCGGGCCAGCATTCATCTTCCCCTCGCTTCCATTCGGGACACGTGCTGTTTCCTTGGCGGGCCGGAGCGCGGAGGAGAGTTTCTCGGAGGTCACTACAATGGCCTGGGCTGGTTTTGTGCTGACCCCGCGATATCCGTGAGGCAGGCCGCCGTCAAAACAAAGCGAATCCCCGGCGGCAAGAACTTCGATTTTATCGGCGTGGCGGACCTCCAATTGGCCGCTGATCACATAGAGGAACTCCAAACCGGGATGCGAATGCATCACGATCTTCGCCTCCGGCGGGAGTGGCTGAAATTCCGCCCAATAGGGATCGAGCGACCGGTCCGCTACTTTGTATCCCAGGCTTTCAAAACAGAATGCGGGCTGCGCGGCCTTCTCCTGTGGCAGGCGGACCCGCTCCTGGCGCGGGTGACGCGCAAAGACCGTAGCGGGCCCTTCCTCGAAGAAATAAGAGATGTCCTTGCTGAACACCATCGCAATGCGGGCCAGATTGCGCAGCGTGGGGACCACACGCTCGGTTTCCAACTGCGAGAGGAAGCTCGGCGAGAGGCCGGTATGGGCGCCGAGTTCCACCAGGCCCATGGATTTCTTCAAACGCAGCTTCTTAATGCGCGCACCGATACGCTTCTCAGCAATCAGCTCATCCGCCGGAGCGGTTTTCGTTTTTGATCGCATAGAATCTCTTCCTTTTACCGTTGATGCCATTCAACTATTTGATAAAGATGACGTTCAGCTTCTCCCCAGCTCTCCAATTTGGCATCACTACAGCTAACGCCAATTTATGGCCAATTGAAAGTTGGAGAATTTATGGATACACGCGTATACAAAGGACAAGCCACCGAAGACCGTTTTAGCTCCGCCATCGAATCACGCACCGCTCAAATACCTTCCACCGGATTTCTCGGTGCTGCCGTAGCTTCCATGGTGGCCTCGGCCGTCCTGAAGGTCATGGGCAGAGACAACTGGGCATTGTTCGTAGGCCAATGGGCCGCCCCATTCCTCATCATGGGCGTTTACAAC
>CAYTQA010000238.1:0-5091 GCA_964439495.1 uncultured Terriglobales bacterium
CACGTCAGAGTGCTGGCCAATGAGATGTTTGCCACGCGATTGGCGCAGTGGCTTTACCTACCGGTCCCGCGCGTGGAGGTAATTGAAGTCTCGGACTGGCTTATCGCCAACACGCCCGAGCTGAGGATAGAACTCGCTGGATTTGCCATTCCATGCAGCAGCGGGAGGCAGATGGCTTCTCTTTACCCCGATCTGGGGGCGCAGCTTTTCGATTACCTCCTCGAAGGCCTGCTTTCCCAAGTTGTGAATCTGGAGGACTTCGCGCGTTCTGTTGTGCTCGATAAGTGGACGGCGAACAGCGATGGACGGCAGGCGATCTTCATTCGCAGGCCGCGAGGACGTCGCTACAAAGCTCTGTTTATCGATCAAGGGTATTGCTTCAATGCTGGGGAATGGACATTCCCGGATCTCGCTCTGCATGGCGTCTACGGCCGGAACTGCGTTTATGCGGCGGTAACCGGTTGGGAGTCATTTGAGCCCGCGCTGAGCAAAGCCGAGGAGGCAGACCGTGCCAATCTTTGGCGCTGTGCCGAAGCGATTCCTCCGGAATGGTACGGCTACGACCATGACGGGTTGAACGTACTGGTTGAATCGCTTTATCAGCGCCGCCGCAGGATTCGTGATCTCATCAGCGCGTTTCGGGTCTCCAGCCGTAATCCGTTCCCGAACTGGAAAGACTCGATTTCAGTCAATGTGACAGTGGGGATAGGTATCCACAGCGGGAAAGTGCTCTAGACCTTTAGGATTCCCGCTCGATTCGTTCCAGTGTTGTTCGGTTATCGTCCCGCCCTGGGGCTGGGTAGGAAATTCTACGGCCCGTCAGCTCCTAGGCCCGTCTGCGGGCCAGCATGGGGATGGCTATCTTCTTTTATAGGGAAAATTTATAGGGGAAAAACAGTTCCTGAACCGGGACAGCCGGCGGGATAGAACGGCAGAGTATCGGTTCGGCACTTCGCGCGGGTGGGGTAAGTCTTTGGCACTTCCTCTTTGTCCTCAGAACCAGCACTTATGTAACTGCGAACATTCAGTGTCAAACTCTTTATGAACAACCCAATCAGGAGATCGAACATTCTTATTTATCAGCTATTTGGCTCATAAAACTTTTGCTGCATGACGCATGAACATCTTTTCAGATCAAGGTCGATCCGAGCCGCCGAAAGGGGGAAGACTATGGCCTCTAAGATTCGCCTGTCCCTCGAAAACTATTTTGCCGACGTGGTGCTTGACACATGCCAAGATGCGAAGGTTTTCCATTGGATCGTTCAGAAGGCTGGTTCTCCTTCGGTCCTCTACTCGGGACAGGAATCCACCCTTGAAGAAGCCCAAAGAGAGGCCCAACTGTGTTTGGAAAGCTGTGTTCGCAACGATCAATCCAGACCGGCCTAACTAGAAAAAAATTCTTCTGAATAAAACCACTATGCTGTGGCTTTAGTTGGTTCTTGTATAACGTTCTTGTTATAACGCGCAGGGTAGAGTACGATTGTGCCTCCACACGTAAACAGCTACGTAGGGCGGCTATGCAGAATGTCCAACAACTGATTTCGCTATTGGAGAAGCGGATCGAAGATCTTGGGGCAATTGCCATGCAGTCCTCATCGTCAGTCGAGCGGCGAGAGGCCGAGTCTGAGATCAGAGCATTAAGAACGACGATTAGAAATTACAAACGGGCTATAGAGGCAGAGAAGTCCCTTTAGTCTGTCACAGCACGCGACTTTTTCGATGGGGGAGTGCCCTCTTGCCCAGAGTGCCTGCATTCTATTCGATCAATGAAGCTGGTAAGCCACCTGCGAATCGCGTTCACCACAATAACAGCACCTGCCCTGTAGGCCATGAAATACCGCTGAATGAGCGGTGTCCTGGGGATGGGGGATATAGGTTCTGTATCGAGTGCGCTAAGCGGAGTAGGGACGAGTAAAACAATAGTAGAAAGCAGGAAAATCGCGCTCCTTTACAGCTCCAGCCAAACAGGTTTCAGCGCACACTCCAAGCGCGAGTCCTGTGAGATGGTAAGCCCCAGCCCAGAGTTTTCTGTCCAAGAAGGTTGCCGCTTCTTCAAGTCTGCCGTCGCAAGCCGACGCAACTTGTTTCGATTTAATCTTTTCAGCTCATGGCTATGATAGCTCACAATCCTCCAGTTGCTCGGCAATGTGATGCCCGTCATTCATGAAGATCCAGCCTTTGGGACCGAAGGCAGCGGTTCGCCGGCTAGTCCTCTCCTAACCAAGCCGGCCAGGAAATCCGTGAAAGGAGCAATATCCTCGCCGACACTCGCTTTTTCAAGAGCCTCCATATATATCTTGCGATCTTCGACGGGTATGACTGTCCACGGATATCCGCCTGATGCCAGCATCAGATTCATCAGAAAACGTCCCATGCGACCATTCCCATCCATATAAGGATGAATATAGACGAACACAAAGTGCCCCAGCACGACCCGCACCGCCGGGACCGTTTCCTCACGCAACAGATCGAAAAAAGCGGGCATGGCATCTCGCACCGCCTCGCGGTTAAGTGGCACATGCATAGATCGACGAATATAAACCTGACCGTTGCGATAACCGGCAAGATCGGCTGGTCTTAACAAGCCCGCCGTTACGCTTGGGGCAAACATTTCCCGATACCAAGTTCCGTGATCTTCATCTGCGACGAGGCCACAATTTTCGCCTTGCAGAACCTTATCCACACTTTTACGAACAACCTGATACGCCTGCCAATACCCGCGTGCGGCCACGGCATTCCGTTGTTCCCGATCCCCTTCATTCTTTTCTGGATTCCATGCACCACGGCGGACGCGTTCAATTAGCTCACGTGTAACGCGATACCCCTCAATCGACAATGAATGATAGGCATCGGTCACGTAAGCTTCGTCGACACGTTTCATGTAGCCACTGATATTACGCGGCAAACCTGGAGCCTTGGGGAAGCGGGCGATCACAGGTTGCCGCATCTTCTGCCACAACAGCTGTATGCGGTTCACATAAGGAGATGATCCGCGGGCGGGAAAGACGAGGGACGGCTTGTCTGAAAAGGGATCGGTTTCGCGTATGTCGTACCCTGCAGCAGACATTGTCTTCGTAATATCATCCGCGATTCGGTCACGTCCAGTGTTGCGAAAAGCACCGGCGAGGCGACCGGCAATTTTGCTGTGCCCGCCTTCCAAAAGCCGGGCAAGAAGGCCAGAGGCGTCGCGGATCATTGGCAGTGCTGCACGAACATCCGTTGAATTGCTGGAAAAATAATTGGGGGAACACGCAATCAGGGCAGATTCCAGCGAGAAAATATGTAGGCCTTCTTTTTCCTCCCGGTCGCTTGCCGCAGGCAGCGCAGCACGAAGGTCTAGTAAGGAGGTTCCGTGCGGGAGCTTGGTGACTTTGTTGCGGGCTTTGGGAGACCTCACCAAAAGCTGCCGGGGGACCGTCCAATTACCTCCAAGCAGGGATAGGGATTGCTCCGGTGAGAGGCACCAGTCTTTGCCAAAGCGTTCTTCCAGATAGACAGCGCAAAAACGCCAGAATGAGGCATACCAGGGTGTGCTCTCTCCCTTCAATTCGTCGGGCCGGCTTGGGATATACCAGCCTTTTATGACCTCCTGAAGAAAGCCGTTCGCAAGAAGGCGCTCCCGATGGGTGCGTGACAGATCCCGCGCTCTTATGGCTGCTGCTCCACTAGAATTCTGGAGTTGGCCTAAAATCTCTAAGGATTGGGCGAGCTTTTCTGACGGTAAGGCCATGAGAGTTGTCCTAAGTTTAGCTTATTGTGTCGTTCTTTTATTAGCTTATTATGTTGTACTATTATTAGCTTATCACGTCGATATTTCTCCTTTTGCCGAATTCCCAGATTTTCTGGAGTGACGTCTCGAACTGATGCAGGCACTCTCGAAAAAGGGCCTGCGCCGCTGGCCATCCACTGTGACAACGGGACTTCCTGGAGTGGTCGGTCGAACACGGCATCGAGCTGCTGCACATCCGGGCGGGGCAAGCCGACGCGGAACGGGCGGCTGGAGAGCTTGAACGGCAAGCTGCGGCAAGAGTGTTTGCGCCTGAGCTGGTTTCAGAACTTGTTCGACGCGCGGCCGAAGATCGCGGCGTGGCGGACGGATTACAACGAAGCGCGTCCGCACAGCAGCTTGGGCTATCGAACCCCGAAAGAGTTTGCAACTCAAGCGGCGGGAAGGTTCGACAGAACTGGAGTGGGGCAAGGGACCTCAAACGCCGGCTCCTTGCCCCATTCCCCATCCCTGGTGGATGTAGAGCGCACGTGTTGGACGCGAGAAGTTTTACCGCTTCGCTTTTCGTGGATCGTCCTGCGGGTTGACGTACACAATCTCCCAAGGGCCGGTACCGTGAAGCTGGATGACGGTTTCACCATCGGCCCTGGCATAATGATGAACAGTGGGCTCAAGATAGGCGAAGCTTCCGGGGGCAAAGGTGCTCATCTTGTCATCCTCAAATTTGTCTCCCATTCCCACCTTAAATGAGCCTGAGACAACAGTCACATGCTCGCGCCGCGCATGATGATGGGGCGGAATCTTATAGCCGTCGGGCATTTTCAACCGCATCGTATACGGTCCCGGTTTCATTGGGTTGCCCTCCAGAACTGCCAATTGTGCCCCCGAGGGTAGCGCATTCGGCGCTGCCGACCACTGCACTGCATCGGGCGTATAGGTTTTCACGTGTTCCGCGCTGGAGCTTTTTGCCTTTGGCGTTTGCTTCTCGGCGCTGCGTTGCGCCGCAACGTCGAACGAGATGAGACACAAAGCTGCGATGACGATGAAGCTTTTCATGTGAAATCCCTCCTACGGCGCAACAGTGTATAGGCTCGGGTTTACGCCGTCAACCACGGGAGCGGGATTTGGGAAACGCTGGCGCGATTGCTGGGTGTAACTCACAGCTAAGAATTCTTGCTTCTACCGGCTAGCTTAACAGCAACTTTCGATGAAACACTTCGTCCCGCTGCTCTCTCAAAGCATTTCAAAATCGGGGTCTAGAGCTTTCCATAACTCACCAATATGAGGCGATCACCAGGACGATGCCACCGACGAACAATATGCCGCTGATGTACGCGGGCCGGTGGGGGCCTCCCTGAAAGCGG
>CAYTQA010000239.1:0-5068 GCA_964439495.1 uncultured Terriglobales bacterium
CACTTCATCGGCGACCACTGCGAATCCGCGTCCCGCCTCGCCGGCGCGCGCCGCTTCAATGGCGGCATTCAGCGCCAGCAGGTTGGTCTGCTCGGTGATGTCGTTAATCACGTTGATGATCTCGGAGATTTCGAGCGACCGGTCGCCAAGAGATTTGATCTTCTTGGCCGTCGCCTGCACCGAGGCGCGGATGCGCTGCATGCCTTCCAGCGTATCGCGCACGGCGCGGTTTCCCTGCTCGGCGGCATCGAGGGCGCGGCGCGCGGCTTCCGCCGAAGCCTCGGCGTTGTTGGAGACCTGCTTCATCGAAACCGTCAGCTCTTCCACGGCCGAGGAGGTGTTGGTGATTTCCTGGTCCTGTTGTATGGCGCCGCTCGACATCTCCTCGGAGGAAAGAAGGATCTCGTTGGCGCTGGAAGAGACGTCAATAGCGGCCTTGCGCACGCGCTCCAGAACTTTGGCGAAGTTATCGAGCATGTAGTTGACCGAATCGACGACGTTGCCCAGGGCATCGTTGGTGACCTTGCCGCGCAACGTCAGATCGCCGCGGGCAATCTGGCTCACAATGGTCAGGAAGTCGGTGACGCTGCGCTGCAACGTCTCCTGCGCTTCCTGGTTATTCACCGTGAGGGCGATGCGCTGCGAGCTGCGATTCAGGTTTGCCGCAATCAGGCCGAAATCGTCAGTGGCATCGATGGATGGACGCGCTGTGTATTCCCCGGCGGCCAGCTTGTCGGAGAACTCGACAAGCCCCTTCACCGGCTTCAGCACGCGGCCGGAGAGGACGATCCAATCCAGCACGCTGAGCGCCACTATCAGCACCGCCGAAAACATGATCAGCACCGGTGTGTTCGATGGCGCGGATAACCCATCCACGAGGGAAAGGCCGCCGGAGTGCGATCCAGCGGTGTATGCGAAGAATAAAATAAGGAAGAGCCCGACCACATTGCCTGCGATCAGCGCTCCTACGGCCGAATTCAACCGACCTTTCATAACAGCCTCCGAACTTCTAGCAGAATCTTGGTGCACGTTAAAACCTTTAAATCACCGGGACCGGAAATACCTCAATCAGCTTGCGCAAGTCGATGGTGAGCGCAAGTTTGTCCTCGTGCCGCAACATCCCAGCGCAGTGTGGAATGTCTCGCGGCGCTTCTTCCAGCAAAAGCGGCTCCGAGGTGGTGTAAGTCCCCAGGACCTCGTCCGCCGCAATTCCCACGCGGATATCTTCCTCGTCCGCTTCTCCGCGCAACGACGCAACCACCACATGCCGGGGCATCAGATCGGGACGGCGTCCTTCGGTAAGGGCGATGTCCACGATCGGAACAATGCCGCCGCGCAAATTAAAAATCCCCATCAGGAAGCTTGGCCCCAGGGGCACTCGCGTGAATATCGGCCATTCCACTACTTCCTCAACATCCAGCACGGAAAGGCAGAAGCGCTCGCGTCCGGCGCGAAAAATGCAATACTGCCGCTCCGGCAGAAATCCTTCTTCGCGAAGGCCGGCCGGTTCCTGCAGCGCCGGGTCCAGCTCCGGCATTCCTTCCTGATTTGTCGTTCCCTGTTCGTTCATAACTTTCTCAGATAAATTTCTGCACCGTATCCAGCAGCTCCTGCGGTTTAAAAGGTTTCACCACGTAACCGTCCGCTCCCTGCTGCTGGGCCCAGAACTTGTCGCTGTCCGTGTTCTTCGAACTCACCAGCACGACCGGAATGCGTCCATACTCCGCATGGTTCTTTATTTCGCGGCAGGCCTGAAAGCCATTCCGCTCCGGCATCACCACATCGAGAAGGATCAGGCATGGGCGCTCATGCTCAATCGTCTGCTCGATCCGGCGCGGATCGTGGATCGCCACCGGCAAATAGCCGGCCTTTTCCAGGACGGATTGCATCAACTTCACTTCCGACAGTGAGTCGTCGACAATAAGGATCTTTTTCAAGCGTTACATCCTTCTTGAGCTTTCATTAAGCATCGTATGCGCTGGCCGAAGCGGCGCGTATCTTGGCCGGAAGCTCGGCATTCGGCCCATGCTCACCACATTGCATTTCCAACTCGAGCGAGGTGAACCGCTGCATCATTTCATGCAAATTCAGCGCCATGTCCCGAATTGTCCCTACCTGCTCCTGGACCTCGGCCTCCAGTTTTTCGCCTTGCAGCAACACCAGCTCCGCATTTCCCAATACCGAGGTGAGCGCGTTGTTGAAGCTGTGGCGCATCTCCTGCATATAGCGTCCCAGCGCCGCCTGGCTCTGGTTGGCGGAAGCAAGCTGCTCGGCACGCCGCAGACGCGCCTGGTCAGCCACCCGCCGCAATATTTCAATCGCGAGGACCACAATGTTTTCCACCCAGTCTTCCGACTCGCGCAATACCGTGATCGAACCGCGATCCAGATTCAGCGTCCGGGGATTCACTCCCGGAGGGACCACGCAAACCACCGGAGTGGTGGAAGAGCCGAGCTTCTGCAGGAGCTGGGGCACTCCTTCCGCCACCGGGCCAATCATCACCAGATCGAAGTTCGAAATCTTCGGCCTCGGTCCCATCTCGCTGGTGACCAACGTGAACGCGGGCAATTGACGCTCGATTTGCCAGCGGGCCAGAATGTCGCGAGCGAAGTCGCCGTTGTCGGAAACAATGAGGACGTCCTGCTTGTTCGCTTCGTTCTGTTCCCATGCCCGCATTACTTTAGAAGCCCTTCCGCTTCCGTAATCAGTCCGGACAGCCGCTTGCCCGTAGCGGCAAGATTTACCGCCGAATCCACGTCCTTGCGCTCTTTTGCCTGCTCAATCTCGCTGGCCAGCCGGGCCACTTCATTCCGGGCGGCAATCAATGCCCCCGGCAAATCGGAGCCCCGCTTTTTTTTGGATCCATCCAGCGCGGCGGCCATGAGCGATCGCGCGGTCACAGCGCGCTGCAACACTTCGGAGACCCCGTTTCCGCCCTGCATAAAAGCCGCGACCTCCCAGGTCGAAAGCATCATTTTGGTTTCTCCCAGAACAATGCTTGACGCTGAGTCGCCCTTCTTTACATCCAGTTGCGCCTTTATCTGCTCCACATATTCATCCACGTTCACCGCTTTTACCGGATTCTCAGTTTTCTTCTGCGCAGCCGGTTGAGGCGCTTTCACTGGAGCTGCTGCTGCTTTTGCCGGTTTCGGCTCTAAAGAGGATTGAGGCGCCTTTGCCTGAGGCCCTTTCGCCGGTGCCGGACCGTTGCTTGACGCGCTTACCGCCTTCTGCTGTGCCGGCTGTGGAGATGCTTTTGCCGTTGCTGCCGTGCCTGGGGCAGGATTGGCAGGCTTCTGCTGCGTGGCCGCCTGAGTCGCTTTGGCCGCAGCCGGACTGGCTGCGGCTGCATTTGCAGGTTTTTGCTGCGCGGGCGGCTGAGAAGCTTTGGGCACAGAGGAAGTTGCCGCCGCAGCTTTTGCCTGGGTCTGTTGGACGGGGGCTTGAGGCGCCTTCGCCGGCTTCGCAACCACCGGGGCCGCCACTGTCTTGTTTGCTGGAGCTGCGGCCGCAACTGCTGCTGCCGGTTTTGCCGGCGCTGCAGCGACATTTTTTACAGCCGGCTTACTCTCCGGCTTGGAAGCAGCCGGAGCAGGAGGTTTGGGCGGCGCGGCGACTACTGCCGGGGTTGAAGATTTCTGCAGCGCCTGCTCGCAGGCTTCTTTGATAAGGACCAGCTGCTGGAACGAATTTCCCAGTTGATAATCGTCGCGAAGACGTCTTTTCCATTCATGGCAGATGGCCTTAATGGAATCAAGCGGCTCCTGGGCGCGAAGCTCGACATGGGACAGATCGACGGACTGCACACCCGCTGAGCGTAACTGGTTCAAGATAAGAGTAACGCCTTCAATATCCGCATGCATTAAACGAAAGAAGCCCGCCCGCAACGCAAAGTTGAACTTGGTGATCGCCACCAGGGCCACGGGCTGAAAATATTCATCTTGAATTTTGCGTTTCAGGGCCCTGCCGCGGTCCAGTATGTCGCCTTGAAGAAGATCTTTCAGACTTTTATAGGTCAGTAATTCCTTGCCCAGCTTCTCCAGCTCTTCGCTCCAGGGAAACTTCTGAGGAGCGACTTCGCCAAACACCGGACGAAGCGCCTGCGCAACATCCTCAAAGGTCATTGCTTCAGGACGTACTTTGGCCCCGGCGGTTTGCGCATAGTACTGCACCAGGAGGAAGTCGAGTTTTTCGCGAAGCTGCTCCGACTTTTCCAGATGATGAAGATGGCGAAGCAGCAAATTACGGAGCTTCGCCTCGGGAAGAGGAGCGCCACTATGCATCAATTGACGAATATGAAAGGCCGCGACTTGCGCATCGACCTTCTCGAACCATTGCTGGGCGATGGTCACCTGGTCCAGATTCGGGTTCTCGTTCTCCTGCTCCAGCTCATCGCACAGCCCAATCCCTAATTTGAAGCGCTCATTGAGCGCTACATAAAAAGGATAGAGCTGGCTTATGTCCTGCCATGCGGCTCGACTCTGCAAAAGCGGATTGTTGGCGTTCGTCATTCCTGAATGATCCAATTCTTCGCTTTATCGGTGAAGCGCACTGCTACCGTATATTCGGGACCGCGGACCTGCATCGCGACCACCTTGGCGCGAGCATCCAAAGAGCAATTTGCATTCACAATCCGCAGTACCTCTCCGAAATCGAACGCGACGCGAGAGGTAAGGATCACCTCCCGGGGAGTGCCAAACTCGACCGTCCCCTGCGCTTCCGAATCCCGTCCCACGTGCTCCCGCTGAATCGTGACCGGCATATGCATGGGGAGAGCGCCTGGAAAAAATTCCGCCAGGCGGACGGCCCCCGTATTCCCACTCGACGCCTTCGACTCTGGAACGCAACCATCGTGTTCCAGAACATCTCTTGAATCTTTTGGCCGCTTTTGCGCCCGCTTGGGTGAAATTGCCATAGTCGCTTTTGCCGCGAGACAGCTTATTGAAGACAGTCCCGCACAAAAGTGGGAGCAAGAGTGGTTCCAAAGTTCCGGCGGCTTGTAAGTGCCTGATTGCAAAGTCCCATCCTAAAGTCGTAAAGCGGAAACCAAGGTCCGAGTCTCAGGTTG
>CAYTQA010000240.1:0-5040 GCA_964439495.1 uncultured Terriglobales bacterium
CGGCTCTCCTTCTGGCGCGTCTCCGGAGAAGAGATCAACTACCGCCGCTTCTTCGACGTGAACGATCTGGTTGGGGTAAAGATGGAGAACCCCGAAGTCTTCGCCGAGACCCATAAGCTGGTCCGGCGTCTGCTGGCCGAAGGCAGCGTTCAGGGGCTGCGTATCGACCACTGTGATGGCATGTTCAATCCCCGGCAGTATCTGGTCCGGCTGCAAATGCTCTATGCCGCGAGCCAGTGTACCGGGGCAGAGCCGCTGCCGCCGCTCGCCGAAAACGGGGTCGAACTGGAGATCCAGAGAACATTCGGACAACATCCCAGAATTTTGAGCGAGGCCCCGCTTTATACCCTGGTGGAAAAAATCCTGGAGCCGGGCGAGGAGCTTCCGGATGAGTGGCCGGTGGATGGCACCTCCGGCTATGAGTTCACCAATCTGGTGAATGGGATCTTTATTCAGCAGAAGAACGAGCGCGATTTTACCCGCATCTACCACCGTTACATCAATGGCGTGGCGGATGTGGACATGCTCATCTACAACAGCAAGAAGCTGATCATGCACATCGCGCTTTCGAGCGAGGTGAACGTCCTTACCAACCTGCTGGCGGAGATCTGCTCCGACGACCGCCGCGCACGCGATTTCACCCTGAAGACCCTGCGCGACGCCATCCGCGAGACCATCGCCTGCTTCCCGGTATATCGCACCTATATTGATGAGCGCGGCGAGTATACCGAGCGCGACCAGGGATTCATCCAGAAAGCGATCGCAAAGGCCAAGCGGCTCAATCCCGGAACTCCGGAGGCGGTCTTCGATTTTTTGCGCGACACCCTGCTGCTGCGCGGCTCGCGCAAGACCGGGGACGACGAACCGCAATATCGCCGCAAACTGTATTTTGCCTTGAAATTTCAGCAGCTCACCGGGCCGGTCATGGCCAAGGGACTCGAAGATACGGTCTGCTATGTTTACAACCGGTTTATCTCGCTGAATGAAGTGGGCGGATCGCCCAAATATTTCGGCATCAGTCTGGAAGACTTCCATGCCGGAAATGCCAAGCGCGCCGGCCGCTGGCCCAACTCCATGCTGGCCACTTCCACGCATGACACCAAGCGCAGCGAGGACGTGCGCGCGCGCCTGAACGTCCTCTCGGAGATGCCGCAGCTATGGTCCGCCCACGTGTTGCGCGCCCGCCGCACTACTTTATCGAAGAAACGGACCATCAGCGATGGCCGCATAGTCCCTGACGCCAATGAAGCCTATTTGCTTTATCAGACGCTGGTCGGGGTATGGCCGTGGAACATCTCCGATCCGGCGCAGAGAGAAGACCTGATCGCACGAGTGCAGGCCTACATGACCAAGGCGCTGCATGAGGCCAAGGTGAACCTGAGCTGGATCAATCAGAACCCGGAATATGTGGAGGCGATGCAGGCCTTCATTGCCGATATCCTGACCGCCGGAAAGCGGGAAAACCCGTTCGTCGCGCAGATGGACCAGTTCATGCCGGCGGTGGCGTTTTTTGGCGCCATCAACTCGCTGGCCCAGACCACGCTTAAACTCACCGTGCCGGGCAGCCCTGACATCTATCAGGGGACCGATCTGTGGGACTTCAGCCTGGTGGACCCTGACAACCGCCGTCCCGTGGATTACGATTTGCGGCAGGAGTTGCTGAAGGAGCTTTGTTCCGGCACCAGTGGCGACCTGCATGTGCTCTGCGAGGACCTGCTGCGCAACTACCATGATGGACGCCTCAAGATGTGGACATTGATGCGCGTCCTGCGCCACCGCCGCAACCATCCGGAGCTCTTTCGCGGAAGCGCCTATGCGGCACTTGAGGCCACCGCCAAGCAGGAGCATCTGTGCGCTTTTGCGCGGCAGACACAGGCGAATGGCGGGGAGGCGATGATGGTGGTGGCCGTCCCGCGCTTTGCCTTCACGCTGATGAAGGGCAGAATACAGCCCCCGCTGGGAGAAGTCTGGGAAAATGCCGAATTGCCCCTGCCGGAGAACTCGCCGGAAAGCTTTGAAAATCTTTTCACCGGAGAGATGGTGAAGCGCAGCCAGAACGGGACGCTCTTATGCCGCGAAATATTCGCGAGCTTCCCCGTGGCTGTGCTGGTCAGCCGTTAAGACCGTGTCCCGGTCGGCGACCTCGGTAAGCTGCGCCAGCCGGTGCGCGATCTCCGGACGCAGCGCCTGGGCGGAGTAGCGCCAGCTCCAGTTTCCATTGGCCTGCGAAGGTACGTTCATGCGGGCTTCGCTGCCCAGCTCCAGCACATCCTGGAGCGGGAGCACGCATAGGTCGGCGATGGAGGTCATGGCCGCGCGCACCATCGCCCACACCAGGCCGTCCTTGCCCGGCTGCAGATAGGCCCGCGCCGCCTCTTTTTCCGCCGGGGTCGCGCAGGTGTTCCACCAGCCCAGCGAAGTGTCATTATCATGCGTCCCGGTATAGACCACGGTGTTCCGGATGAAACGGTGCGGCAGATAAATGTGCGCCCCGCGATCGCCAAAGCCGAATTGCAGAATGCGCATGCCCGGCAGCTCGAAATCGTCGCGCAGCTTCTCTACCTCGGGAGTGATGGTGCCCAGGTCCTCGGCGATCAGCGGCAGCCCGCCCAGGGCGTGGCGCAAGGCATGAAAGAGTTCGTGGTTCGGACCCTTGATCCACTTTCCCCGGACGGCCGTCTCTTCCTGCGCGGGGATCTCCCAATAAGCTTCAAAGCCGCGGAAATGGTCGAGCCGAACGATGTCGCACATGCGCAGCGCCCAGCGCAGGCGCTGGATCCACCAGTCATAGCCGCGCCCCCGCAATACGTCCCAGCGGTATAAAGGGTTCCCCCACCGCTGCCCGGTTTCGCTGAAGAAATCGGGAGGGCAGCCGGCCACGCAGATGGGTTGAAGATCTTCATTGAGCTGGAAGAGCTCGGGATGGGTCCACACATCGGCGCTGTCCAGATTTACGAAGATGGCGACGTCGCCAATGATCTTGATCTTGCGTTGCCTGCAATAAGAATGGAGCGCCCGCCATTGCTCAAAAAAAGCAAACTGGATGGCGCGCTCAATGCGCAGCTCCGCCGCATATTCCTGGCGGACGCGCTCCAGCGCCCCATGTTCGCGGCGCGCCAGCTCCCGGGGCCAGCTTTGCCAGCTCTGCAACCCATTCTTTTGGCGCAGCACGCTGAAGAGAATGAAATCTTCCAGCCACCATCCATTGTCCGCGCAAAACTGGTCGAAGCGCGCCCGGGAGTCGCCGTAGGATTCCCGCAAGAAATTTTCCGCGCCTTCGCGCAGCAGAGGAAGCTTGGACTCATGGACCTTCTCGAAATCCACCGGCCCCACCCGGCTCGGCAGCTTTTTGAGCGCCTGCGGGGTGAGCCAGCCCTTTTCGACCAGCCGCTCTATGGATACGAGCAGTGGGTTCCCGGCGAAAGCCGAGAGCGCGGAATAAGGAGAATTTCCCGTCCCCACCGGACTCAGCGGAAGCACCTGCCACAGGGTCTGCTTCGCGGCCGCAAGAAAATCGGCGAAGGCGTAGGCGGCAGGACCAAGATCGCCAATCCCTCCGCGGGAGGGCAGCGAGGTTGGGTGCAGCAGGATTCCTGAAGATCGCTCGAATGGCATGAAGTATGGAAGATGCGTTTCTTGCGCCAGACGCTTCCCTTTGCGAAAGCCTGGCAGGTGTTTTACCGCGGACGGAGGGCCTGAAGACCGATGGCGCTCCGTCCGCGATTTCTGGTTAGATGCCGGCGGCGCCGGAGCGGGAAGAATTTGCGCGCTCCTGCTCTTCCTTGTTGTACTTGATCTTGCCTTGCTTCTCCAGGCGCTCCTTCAGGGTCTCGGCATAGATCCCCAGCACCTCATTGCGCTTCTGCTCCAGGATCTGCTCCCGCATGGCCTCTTTGCCCTTTTCGTATTCCGCCGCGGTGGGCTGCTGTTGCTCCGTAATCTCCAGCACGACTCCGTTATGGTTCGCGTAGATGGGCCCGCTGATCTGTCCCTTGGAGAGTTGGAAAGCGATCCCCGCCGCACCGGACATCGCGCCGACGTCCGGCACCTGTCCCTGGGCCGAGACTAATTCGCTGTTCTTCAGCGTTGCCCCCTCTTCCTTGGCCGCCGCTTTTAAATCGTGCAATGCTTTGGCGCGCTCAGAGAGCTCCTGGGTTTTGTTAGAGAGCATCTGCTGGGCCTGCTGGTTCCTGAACTCGGTTTCGATGCGGCTGCGCGCTTCCTCGAACGTTGGGGTGCTGGGCGGCTTTATGTCGAGCACATTGAAAACCACATACCCCTGGGGGGTGCGGCTCAACTCAGGGGCTGATTTTGGCTTCACGTTGAAGATCGCCTGCATGACCTCAGGGCCGCCTCCGATGCCGGGCAGGCGGTCGTTCTGGGTGAAATAATCGCTGGTGATCACCTGAAGATGATGGTCGGCGGCGGACTTCTCCATGCTGCTGGTCCGCGCCTCGGTTTCCACGCCGTTGGCTTCGGCGTCGGCCGCCTTGGCCTTCTTTTCGTTTTCCACCACGCTGGTGATTTCGGGCTTCACTTCCTCGAAAGACCGTACGTGGGCCGGCTGCTTGTCCACCAATTGAATGATGTGGAAGCCATAGCTGCTCTTCACCACATCGCTGAGCTGTCCCTTCTGGTTGAGGGCAAAGGCGGCCTTATCGAACTCCGGGACTGTGACCCCATGCTGGAGCCATCCCAGCTCTCCGCCTTTTTTCGCACTGCCGGGATCGTCGGAATTTTTCTTCGCCAACTGGGCGAAGTCCGCGCCCGCCTTGATCTGCTTGAGCAGCTCTTCCGCCTTGGCCCGCGTGGCATCCAGCGCCTTCTGGTCAACTTTCCCATCGGGACTTGGCGCCGGGGTCTTGATCAGGATGTGGCGCACATCCACCCGCTCCGGGACCTTGTATTGGTCCTTGTGCTGGTCATAGTACTGCTTGAGATCGCCATCGCTGGGAGGTGGGACATCCAGTTTGGCGCTGTCGATCACGATATAGCTCGCCTTGCGCTTCTCCGCGATTGAATTCACAAACTCCTGCTTGT
>CAYTQA010000241.1:0-2031 GCA_964439495.1 uncultured Terriglobales bacterium
TAAAACGAATTGATGTCCTGGAGGTCCATGTAGACGTTGTTGTAGGGGCAGGCGGTTGGGGTCTTCGCCGAGCAGCCGGGAAAGCCCAGGTTCAGACGACGGCGGGCATCGAGGTTGGTGGCGCCGCTTCCCGGAAAGGCGGGGTTCAACTGTCCCGTCTCTTTGAGGTGGCTTCCATGGGAACCGACGTACGCCATGCGCATGAGGAACCCGGCGGGATATTGATGCTCGAGCGAAAGGTTCCAGTTATACAACGTCTGGATCTTGTATTTCGAGGAAGGATCGTACGAGATCGCCTGCAGCGGGGTGGGGAAGGGATAATTGCTTCCCACCGGCAGCGAGATTGGGAAAGGATTCGCAATCGCGCTGGCCTGGCACGAAGCTGTCTTCTGGCAGTATGGATCGCTGAACGGTCCGGGCGGCGTGAGTGGACCAATCTGCGGGCTGAAGGGGGTGAGGTCCACCATGCGGTTGTTGATGATCCCAGTGATTCGCGTATCGTAAAAAATCCCGGCGCCTCCACGCAGGCTGGTGTTCCCATCCCCAAATACATCGTAGGCGAAACCCAAACGCGGCGCGATATTGTTCAGGCTCGCCTTCACTCCATTCTTAGGCATTCCCTGATCGCCGACAAAAAACAGTCCCGGAGGGGCGTTCGGATAAACGGTGGAGCGCCGGCCGCCAGGCACGGCTTGCGACATCACGAAGTCCTCCACGCGATTTTTCACCTCGCGCCAGGGCAAGCCGGGCTCATAGCGTACTCCGAGGTTAAGGGTGAGCCGCCGGTTCACCTTATAGTTGTCCTGGACGTAAACACCGGTGAAGAGGCCGCGATTATTCTTGAATTCTCCCGCTCCCTGCTGAAAGTTGCTCAGCTTTCCGGCGGCAAAATTAGCGACCGAGGTGAAGGTAAATGTGCCATATCCGAAGAAACCGGGATTGTTAATGTCCACCCGGCTGCGTTCCAGCACACCGCCAAAGCGCAGGTCGTGGGCCCCGTGGGTGGAGGCGTAATCGTCGCTCCAGGTAAAGTTGTTGCGGGCAAAAGTGGCATGAGGATTGTCTCCGAAGTTGAACCCATCCTTGCCTTGAACATTGATGCTTTGAATGGCCTTCCCCGCCGGAGGCTGATAGATATTCACTCCAAAATCGGCCACGCTGGGCACATTGCTTGCGGGTCCGCGGTTCGATGTCTCGCGCGCGTAACTGAAGCGGAAATCATTGAGGCTGGAAGGGCTGAAGATATGGCTCTCATGGATCAGGAAGTTCTGGGAGACGATGGTGGAACCATCGGAGTAGGTCAGGATGTTCGCGGGATCGAAGACCGGGTCTCGCTGAAAGCGGGCGTAGTAATGACGAAACGTAAGCTGGTCCGCCTGCCGCAATGAATGGTCGATCTTGCTGACCACTTCGTCGGTATTACGCCGGTCGGGCCGGGAAAAGGTTATGTTTCCGTTGGCGTCGCCGGTGGGCAGGAAGGCCAGCACTTTTGCCGATGCGGGATCGCCGGCGGCGATGGCGGCCCTCTCCGCGGCATTGGGGACGCTCGTGGTTGTGGGAGTTCCTAAATTGCGGTAGCGGGTGCCCTGGTAGCCGGCGAAGAAGAAGGTACGATCGTGGATAATGGCCCCTCCGATCGTGCCTCCGAACTGGTTGCGTTTGAGCTGGTCGCGGCCCTTGTCTTTGAAAGTCGGATTGGCGAAGGTGTTGCGGGCGTTGAACACGGCGTTGCGCAGGAACTCAAAAAGATCGCCATGCAAATTGTTGGTCCCCGAGCGGGTAATGATGTTTACCACTCCACCCGCGTTCTGTCCGTATTCGGCGCTGTAATTGCTGGTCTGCACGCTGAATTCCTGAAGAGCGTCAGGAAACGGGAATGGCTGGTTGACATTGGTGTACTCGTCGACGTTGTTGCCGCCATCCAGTTGGTAACTTATCTGGTTCTGGCGCGAGCCGTTGGTTGAAATCGTGACCGCCCCCGGGAAGGTCTTGGAAACTCCCTGGTTGGCGCCTCCACCGGAGCTGCCATTT
>CAYTQA010000241.1:2041-5039 GCA_964439495.1 uncultured Terriglobales bacterium
CGGCAACTCCGAAATTCTCCGCTCTTCAATCACCTGCTTCTGCGTGGAATCGACCGTGTTCACCTGAAGGGCGTTGCTCGAGACCTCAACCACTTCGCTGGCGGAGCCGATCTCCAGTTTTACGTTCAGGGTCAGGTTCTGATCGGCCAGCAGGGTAACCTGTTTGGCGGTATATTTCCGAAAATTTGGGGCGTCGACACTCAACGTGTATTGCGCCGGACGAAGGGACGAGACCACGTAATATCCCTGGGCATCGCTGCTCGCATCGCGCGAGAGCCCGGTGTCCGCGTCAGTGACTTTTACCTGGGCCGAAGGGACCGCCGCGCCCGATGGATCGGTAATCGTGCCAACAATGCTTCCCAACCCCTGCCCGTGCGCGACCGTCGTAACCGCCAGCATAGCGCATAAAATAAAAATCTTCCTGCTCATGGCTCACTCTCCTCCAAGCTTTACATCCAGTGCTTAATATCTCTTCTCGCCCGGTTTCTTCTGAACCGGGTCATATACCGCTTACATAAAAAATCCTGCGTTTGCGCGCAGGATGGTGCGCCGAGATGTTGATTTTGAAATCCGGAATGCATTGACCGCCATTATGTTCAAACTTTTTCCGCCCGCAAACTTCTTTTCGTAGAAGCAACTGTCCTTGATGCGCGCGCTGCTCATTCGGGAAGGACCGCAGTTACTTCCATTCTTAAGGATTCAGGGCCGTTGAAAATTTAGGCCAATGCATTTTTTATGTCAAATTCATACATTTAAAGCGTATCTTTAGTTTTTCTAAACAATATTCTTGTTATTGCAATGGCCTTAAAAATCGATTTTGGGAGTAAACCTGGCATGAATGTCCACCAACTCGAACTCCTGCTTTTGGTTCTGGATTCCCCCACGATGACGCGGGCGGCTGAAAAGATGCGCCTCTCTCCCGCCGCAGTGAGCCTGCAACTCCATGCCCTGGCGTCAGAGCTGAAAGTCGAGTTGTTTGTGCGGACCGGGAAAAAGCTCGTACCCACCCCGGCGGCGTTGCAGTTGGCCGAGCGCGCCCGGGAGATTACCCAGCGGATGCAACAATTGAGGGAGGAATTCAACAATAATCCGGCGGCGGACACGCGTCCCTTTCATTTCGCCACGGGCGCAACCACGCTGATCTATCGCCTTGGAGGGCCGTTGCGCGCCTTGCGCAAGAATTATCCGCGGCTCGAGCTGCATGTGACCGTCTCCGCCACGGAAGAGATGGTGGCGGGCCTGCTGGACCGAAAGTTCGATCTGGCGTTGATCTCGCTTCCGGTGGCGCAGAAGGAGCTGAAGATCGTCCCGCTGTTCGACGAGGAGCTCCTGCTGGTGCAGCCATCGAACACTCGGGTCCGCCAGGTCGGGATCGGATCCATTCGCGCCGAGAAGCTCGAAGGCGTGCCCTTCCTGCTTTATCCCAGGGAAAGCAACATGCGCACCATCATCGACCATTTTTTCCATCAGCTTGGATTGGCGCCGCACGTCACCATGGAAGCGGCGGATACGGAGGTGATCAAGCGACTGGTGGAATCCGGCTTTGGCTCCTCGATCTTGCCGGAATACGCGCTCAATCGTCCCAGCAGGTTCTTTCGCACGCAGCGCATCGCCGGGCATCGCCTGGTAAGGAGGCAGGCTTTCGCCATGATGGAGAGCGGCTATTCCCGTCCGCTGACGGAGTCCGTTGCCACCTTCCTGAAGGAGGCGGTGGAGGCGCGAGAGCACCGATCGTAAAGTGGGTAGCAGAGGCCTGACGTGAAAACGCCATCACCACAGCCGAGGGCGGCTGTGCCACACATTGGAGAGATATGGAATCAGTGCGCGAAAACGATCTGGTCAGGGCTCTCGATCTGAATGCGTTTGTTGAGCGTCCAGTCTGACGTCCTGATCTTGCTGATCGTGTCGCTCTTTTCGTCGCTTGCATAGGCGTACTCGCCCTGAGGATCGACCGCGATGGTACCCGCATGTTGTCCCACGCCGTGCAGCGTGGAAACAACTTTCTTGTCCGCCAGATCGATCTTCCATGCGGCGGCCTTCATGGCGGCATCGTATCCCGCGACATACAGGTACTTGCCATCCGGGCTGAAGCAGGTCACGTAAGGAGAGCCCTCAAGAGGGACCTCGAAATCGAGCTTGTCATCGGAAGTCCGGTAAAACGCCACGCTGTGCTTCTCTCCCAGCGTGGTTACAAACCAGCGCGCATCCGGGCTCAGCGCCATTCTCTGATTGGGGACCTCGGTTGCGATCTGCTTCAGCAGCTTATGGCCGCGCAGGTCGAGCACCGAGATGGACCGCGACATTACATTGCTGGTGTATGCCTTGCGCTCGTCAGGCATCACGACCAGCATGTGGGAATATGGCGAACCGGTGGGAATGCTGGCGATGATCTTCTGCTTTTCAGGATCGATCACGATTACCGACCTGGCGTTCTCCGCGGTCACATAGAGCAGCCCGCTTTTCCCCACCTTGATTCCGTGCAGGCGGCGAAAGTTGCCGGTATCCATCAGGGCGGTTTGCCGGCAATCCGAGGTGTTGAAGATATGCAATGCATGCTCGTCAGTTCCGGGCTGGCCCACGCCGCCGGTGCCATACACCGGCACATAGAAATGCGAGCCATCCAGCGAGAACGCCGCCTCATGAGGATTGACGCCAACCGGCGCATGGCATATCTCTTCCCCGGTAAGCCGGTCCAACAGGGTGACTCTATGGGAAGTTTTGTTTACCACCAGCATCAGCGGCCTGGGAGTATCGGCCGCATGGGAGGCAATCGTGGCCAGCAGGAGCATAAGCCAGGCGTGAAATGCATTTTGGAAGAAGATCCGCAGGTCCACCATTGAGCCGCAATTGTAGCAAAAGGATTTTGACGATGCAGCTCTGGCGCGGCGTTCTCATTCATGCATCTTCCTAAAACGTGAAACCCCGCTGAAAGTCGCCGACTTAAGAGGTTGCGGAAAAAGGCAGAGTTTTTTAAAGCTTTGTGTTCCCTTGAAGTTTT
>CAYTQA010000242.1:0-5024 GCA_964439495.1 uncultured Terriglobales bacterium
GTTGGCCAGCCATCCCGTCATCGGCAGGATGATGGCGTTGGCCACCAGGTACGAAGTGAGCGCCCACGTGGCCTCATCGGTGGTCGCGGAAAGGCTGCCGGCTATGTGCGGCAGCGAAACGTTTACCACGGTGGTGTCCAATACCTCCATGAAGGTGCTGCTCATCACCGCTATGGCCACGAACCACGGATTAATATCTGGAATTGAAGAGGATTGAGAACGGTTCGGCATTCTTTTCCATTGTCACAAATTGTTGGATGGCCCGCATCCCTGAAGGATTCTTTTCTGCAAACAAATGCTGACGAAGTATGCTCCAGCAATTTTGTTTGCACAATTTTTACGAAGGCTGTTTTTTAAGACAGCTTTCATCCCGGAGAGGGGCATCCCAAAAATATTTTTCAAATGGAGATGTGGAGCGCGAGCAGCATTATTCTCCTTCCGCCCAGGAGCTTCCCGCTTAATCTTCGGCGTGCCAACTTCGGTCAACTTTCATTTATAGCGGCGCAACTTTGTTTATGAGGGACGGCAATTACGCCGGAGCGCAAGGCGAGCGCGCGGAGCTTCGCAATGAACGCCGCGACATGTACCGCGACCGGCGCGATGACAGGCAGGACACCCGCGATATCCGCCACGACCGCCGTGATCGTGACTGGGGCCGGTAATAAGGCATTCCTAAATTACAAAGGCAGCGCCATCGGGACGCTGCCTTTTTTAATTGGTATTTGTCGCCGGTGTCCGGCCCAACTCTTCAGGGACGAAGGATATCGTGGATCACGTCCACGATGCGTTCAGTCCGCCGGTCCAGGATCACTACATCCATGCCAATCGTTGCCCGGCGATAGATCGAAGGCAGGCGCGGCAGCCGCGCTTCCAGATCCTCGGGAAAAGGCGTGAGCCGCTTCTGCAGGCCCGGAGGCAATGTGCCGCCGCGCTCCAGATGCTTTTGCAGCCCCGGCGGGAGGTTCCCATTGCGTTTTGCCAGCCCGGGAGGCAGGTTGGAATAACGGTCGGAGTAATAGTCGCGGACGATGTCCCGGTCGCGCGAGCTGAAGACAATGGTCACCCGATGCTGGGGACCATGCTCGCGGTCCTGATGCCGATCATGGTCCCGGTCGTTATTGCGCTCGTTGTCGCGGTCATCGTCATCGTCCTGGTCCTGGTGTTTCTGGTTGCCATGACCATGGCCTTGTCCCTGGGCGAAGGTGGATGGAGGCAGCAGGGCCAGACAGAAGAGGCCCGCAAACATCATGCGAAGAAACTGTCTTGTCATAGATTCGTACCTGTAGGTCATTTTGCCGCCGCTGCGCCCGATTGCAAAGCAATTTGCAAACCCGGCTGATTACCTTCGATACCTCTCCCGCTTTTCGGGCATGGGCCTTCCACGACCGAGGAAATAATTAGAGAATCTAGAAATCCGCTCTTGTTGAGACTTGAAGCGGGTCCTCCGTCATGATAATAAGGAGCAATGCCTAAACAGCCGCTGGCCGAAGTCTTCGGGTTCCCGATTGACAACAAAAGTGAAGAGGCCCGCCGCTATCAGACGAATCGTCTCTGCCCTTTTAATAATAAAGTCCCGAATTGCACAAAAGACAAAGCTGAGGATCCCTTAGGGGTTTGTAGTCTTTTTGAGGGTGACCAGCCGACTATCATCTGCCCAATAAGATTCAGGCAGGACTGGATTGTAACGGTGGATGCGGCTAAATTTTTCTTTCCAGAAGGGACAAAATGGACTTCATTAACTGAGATTCGGCTTCCGGACAAATATGGGCGCGTGGCCGGGAATATTGATATTGTGCTCGTTTCCTACAATGACGAGGGACGAATTACAGACTTCGGATCCATAGAGGTGCAGGGTGTTTACATATCGGGAAATCTGACAAAGCCTTTCAAAAGATTTATGGCAAATCCAGAGGGAGAATCCCAAATGGATTGGACAGGCGAAAAGCTGTATCCCCGACCAGATTATCTGTCCTCTTCGCGGAAGCGGCTTGCTCCACAGATGATTTATAAAGGAGGCATCTTAAAGGCTTGGGCCAAGAAACAAGCTATTGTAGTTCATAAGAATTTTTATAAGACCTTACCAGAACTAAAGACTGTGCGGCGAGGGCAGGAAAAAGAGGCCGATATTGCTTGGCACCTTTATGATCTTCGGCATGATCCCTCCACGAATCGTTATAATCTCGTGCTGGAAAAGGTTGTTTACACGATGTTTGAACCAGCTCTCGAGCAAATCACTCGTACAGAGGCCGGTCCGATCGAGAATTTCATCGGTAAATTGCAAGAGAGACTCGATGTCAAATTAGTGAACGGATATCCTCCTGATACTCCTACGCTGGCAGATACTATTAATCGCGATGACTCATAAATCCAGGGTCTTCTTAATGGCTAGAATCAATGCGAAACAACTCGTGTATCAATCATCGCTCTTTGGGGATAAAAGCGCTGGATTGGAACATGTGGTGAACGTGGCCTCGGTTGCTCAGTTGAGCCCATTCAGGTATCCCGGCGGGAAGACTTGGCTTGTACCACGAGCAATTCACTGGCTGAATAGTATTCAAAGGCCGACCGAGTTCGTGGAGCCCTTTGCAGGAGGGGGCATCATTAGCCTCACGGTCGCAGACTTGGATCTCGCGGACCATATAACGATGGTTGAACGTGATGAGCAAGTGGCTGCCGTTTGGAGGGCAATTTTCGGAGGCGAAGCTGAATGGCTGGCGGACAGGATAATGAAATTTGAGGTCACATCGGAAACTGTCCAGGCGTGCCTCAGTAGTCCCGCTAGAACCGTTCGGGAACGCGCTTTTCAGACTATCCTCAAGAACCGCACATTTCATGGAGGTATACTCGCCCCCGGCTCTTCACTACTCAAATATGGTGAAAATGGGAGAGGGATTCGGTCGCGGTGGTATCCAGAAACACTAATGAAAAGGATTTTAAAGGTTGCTACCTTAGGTGATCGTATTTCGATTATAGAGGGAGACGGCCTCGCGATTATGGAGGACAATCTTCATAATCCTCGAGCAGCTTTCTTCATCGACCCACCATATACGGTAGCTGGAAAACGCGCGGGCAGCCGTCTTTATACGCACTCTCGGATTGATCATGAAAAGCTCTTTGATCTCACGAGCAATTTACAAGGAGATTTTCTCATGACATACGATGATGCCGAAGCGGTACGAGAATTGGGACGAAAATACAATTTCGAAATGCGCACTGTCGCAATGAAAAACACTCACCACGCCGAAATGACAGAACTGCTTCTAGGCCGCAGCCTCGATTGGCTGGATAGCATCTAAATGACCCCTTTTAGCTCTGCGCAATTTCAATTTCCCCTTGCGCCGCTGATAGCTTTTAGCGTCCCGGACCGGAGGCCGAGGGCGGCAACTCTTTCGTTCCCCAGTCGCTGGGGTCATGCGCCATGACCAGCCGCAACTCGCCGCCCTTTCGGATCTCCGCATCGTGCAGCCAGGCCCTCGTCAGCGGTTTGCCATTCAGCGTCGCCGATTGCACGTTGAGCTTTGTCTCCGACAGCCCATCGGCGACGATGGTCAGTGTGGCCCCATTCCCGAGATGCACCACAGTTTTAGGAAACAGCGGCGCGTTGATCAGCCATACGTCCTGGCCCGCGTTTGGAAAAAGACCGATGGCGGAGAGCGCATACCAGCTTCCCATCGCGCCGGAATCCTCATCGCCGGGATAGCCTTGCTCGGTGTATTGCTTCATCACCTCGCGCGTCCAGTATGAAGTGCGGTCAGGACGCCCGGCATAATGGAAGGAGCGCAAGGTCATGAATGAGGGCTCGTTGCTGAAGTCAATCAGTCCCTTTTGCAGCCCTCTTTCCAGGCGTTCGACAAATGCCTTCCGGCCGCCGCACATCGCGATCAGCCGGGCAAAATCATGCGGCGCGAAGAACGAATAGATCCAGCCGGTCCCTTCATAATACGGACCGCTCCATTGGTCTTTCCACTGCGCCGGATCGCGCGCCACCCATGTACCGTCAGACTTGCGGGGACAGACGAAGCCCTTGAAACCCTCGCTCTCCAAATCAGGGTCCCAGACGTTCACCCATTGTTCCGAGCGTTTGAGGAAGCGGTCCGCATCGCTCCGCTTGCCTAATCCGCGAGCGACGGCAGAGGTGCAATAGTCGTTGTAGGCCGCTTCCATGGTGGTCGATACCCATGAGTGCCGCTTTGCGAGGTCCTGTGGAATCCATCCGCGATCGTTCTCCAAATACGCGGGCTCGCGCTGTTTTTCGGCCATGCCCTTCATCACCGCATAAGCCGCCTCCCAATCGATGCCCGGCAGCTTGCGCGCATAGGCATCGGCGATTACATTGGTGGCGTCATCGCCGCCCTGATTGCCCTGGTAGAATTTCTTATCGCCGTTAAGGTCGTAATCGCGTTCGTTGCCGGCGGCAAACGCGTCCATCACGCGGCCATTGCGCTGCCACCGATTGATCATGGAGCGCACGTTGCCAACCACCATCTCGGGGGCGATCAGGCTCATCAGAGGGTAGAGCGTGCGCCACGTGTCCCAGGTTGCGTATTGATCGTCCCACAGCGGCTCCTGGCCATACCGTGGATTATCGGCGGTGCGGTCGCGCGGCATAATGAAGGAGTGATACAGGCTGGTGTAGAAGATCTTCCGCTGCGCCGGCGTTCCACCTTCCACCTGGATGCTCCCCAGCCGTCTGGACCAGACCTCTTCAGCGGCCTTCCGCGTGCGATCGAAGCTCCACCCTGGAATCTCCGCGGCGATATACTTCGCCGCCTGCTCGGAGGAGGTGAAGGAAATCCCAATCTTCACCAGCACCGCTTCGTTTCCTTTTGTATTCAAATGCAGGTAAGCGCTGACGCGGTCGCCGGGTTTTTCTACCGTGGCCTCGCTTGCCTCGGAAGCCTCTCCCTGTTTCCACACGCCGGTCTTTCCCGCGTGGTCGACTACCGCGTGAAAATAGATGCGGAAGGGTTCGCCCGCCCATCCTCCCAGATATTCTCCCCAGCCATCGATAGTGTGCTCTGCGT
>CAYTQA010000243.1:0-5023 GCA_964439495.1 uncultured Terriglobales bacterium
TCTGCGCCAATTGAAACGCATATTTGGCCAGATAGGCCGGTTCGGTCGTGGCAATGCATTGCTCCACAACCAGCGGCAGCTTCGAGGCGGTCAGCCAGAGGTCCCATAGATCGTTGTCGGCGCTGGAGAGATAGTCGGCCCAGTGGATTCTCTGAGCATTCCGCAATGCCTGCTCCGGCTCCATGCCCGCTTTACGAAAGATGTTGCTGGCGCGCACGATGGCATATTGAACATAAGGCCCGGTTTCTCCTTCAAAGCTCAAAGCATCTTTAAAGTCGAAGGCAATCACGGCGGTCTTGGTGAATTTGAGCATGAAATAACGCAATGCTCCAATCGCGATCTGGGTGGCAATTTTCCGCCGCGCATCTTCCGGCAGCTCCGGATGGCGGCCATCCACTTCTTTCCCGGCGGAGGCGATCAGCGCATCCAGCAGGTCATCCGCCTTGACTCCAAACCCTTTGCGGCCCGAAACTTCGATATAAGCCCGCTTGCGGTCTTCCTCAGAGACTTCATAGCCCAGTTCGAGGGCGCAACGTGGGGTGAGAGCGACCATCTCATAGGAAAAATGTGTGTAATGGGCCGCCTGCCCGGTATAGCCCAGCGCCCGCAGCGCCTCAATCACATTGTTCTGGGGATCGGACTGGCGGGAGTCAATCACGTTGTATATCCGGGAGGCGCCCCCGAATTGAGGATGCTGCTCCTCGCCCGACTCAGCGGAGATCCAGCACTCATGACCGTCCGGATAACGATAAAACCTGCGATATCCGAAATCGCGCCCGAGAAGCCCGAACTTCCACAAGTGATATGCAATGTCCTTGCCCACATAAGTGACGGTCCCATTGGAGCGCACGATCACCTTGGCATCTTCATCCGGTCCCGCATCTTCCGTGAGACCTTGTGAGCCCGCCGCCGTGGAAGCGCGCCGCATGACCCAGCAACCCTTGTTCTTGCCTTCGGTTTCAAGGTAGAGTACGCCCTTTTCCCTAAGCTGCCTGAAAGCAAGCTCCCAAAAATGCAAGTGCAGGATTTCACTCTCCCGGGGAAGGAAATCATAGACAATATCCAGGCGCTGCATGGTCTGCAAATGGCGATGGAGGACCGCGGTCGAGATCACCTCCGCAATCCGGGCGGTCTCATTCCCGCCGGCCTCGATGGCATGCAGGGTATCCAGGCGCACCTGTTTGTGAGCCGGGTCCTTCTCATACCACTCGGAGATCCGGGCATAAAGGTCCCAGCAGTAGTAATCGAAAGGCTTGCCGGACTCTTCGCATCTTCGAATCAGTTGCTCTATCTCCACGAAGGTCAGCTTTTCCAGGTGGAGAAAACCAACCACAACATCGGCCACCTGCACGCCGGTATTATCGATGTAATTCTGGACGTCCACATGAAAGTCGTCGGCGCGCAGAAGGCGGACAAAGGTATCGCCGAGAATGGAGTTGCGCAGATGTCCAATGTGCGCCGCTTTGTTGGGGTTGATGCTGGTATGCTCAACCATCACTTTACCGCGAGTTCCGGACAGCGACACCGACTCCGATTTTGCCCCGGATCGCGACTGCGACACTGAGCGCGATCCTGGCATCTGGCCATCGCTGACCAATTCATGCACGAACTTCTCGCGGTCCACCCGGGCATTGATGTATCCCGCGCCGGCGGCTTCCAGCTTCTGGAATCCTGGAATCTCTCCCAGGCCGGCGATCAACTCCTCGGCGCATTTGCGCGGCGGCTTGCGAAGTTTTTTCGCCAGTTCAAATGCGATGGGCAGCGCGTATTCTCCCAGCTCTACCTTGGGCGGCTGGTCGACAACGATGTTTTCGGCTTCCAGGCCGTAGTGGGCCCGCAAAAACTCGCGCAGACGATTTACAAGTTGTTGCTGTAAGGTTTGATACACGTGATTTTGGATAAAACGTCATTGTAGCTGAGCGTGCGGGCGGGAGGGAGCGAGTTGCGGAAGAATCGAAGTCCGGGCGAGGAAAGAATTGCGGTCTTTAGCAATCGGTCCCGGTCCGTGGCTCCATCCTTCTCATATCAATCCCGATTTCTCTCAGCAATTCTTCCACGCTGATCGGCTTCTGGATGATCTGTAATGGAAGCTCATGGCAATCAATCCCGAGCGGGTCGGCGCCAGAGATCAGCAACAGCCTGCAATGTGGAACGATGGACTTGATTTGCCTGGCGACTTCAATCCCGTTCAGTGGCATATGCAAATCGCATAAAAGGATGTCGGGGCGGAATTCACCTGCTCTGTGGATGGCGTCGGGGCCGGATTCATAGGATTCGACGTGGCATCCATATCGCTCGAATAAATGATGGAAGAGCATAGCTAAGGCAGGTTCATCATCTACAATCAAAATCTTCAGCATGGGCACCTTGTTTTGACGGGACTGTAGCCTACACAGATTGAGATGACGCTTCCCTGCGATTCGTAATCGTTACCAAAGTACTAACACCGGGCCTTCTCCGTTATTGCCATTTTTTCAAGATCAGCAATCAGAAGATATATTAGATGGCCTCCACAAATTGTGCTTCCAGCACCTCAAATTCACCGTCAGCCAGGGTCTCCTTATCTTTGAGCGTATAGCTGCGGGCGCGTGTGGCGGACATAATATCAGAAAGCGCAGCCCTGATTTTGCCGCTGGTTGCTATATTTGCGGCGAGCACAAGATGATCGATGGCGCGTCCGGTTGCGACCCCCGCCTCTGCCTTGCGCTTGTTAATGGCAGTCAGGCAGGCGACCGCGATATCGAAAACTTCAGACGCGGCGAAGCTCTCCACATCGGCGAAATCGTCCGCCCCCGGCCAGGCCGCCCGATGGATGCTTTTGCTCCGCGTCTCCTCGGCGAATGTCCAGGACCATATCTCCTCGGTTATGTAGGGCACTACCGGAGCAAAAAGACGCAAAAGTATGCTTAACCCGCGTCGTAAGGTGGTAAGAGCGGAGCCCCGGCCGGTTTCGTCCGCGCCTTCGCCGCGCGCGCGCCCCTTAACCAGTTCGATGTAGGTATCCGTGAAGCTGTTCCAGAAGAAGCTATTGGCCTCTTTCAAGGCAATGGCGTACTCGAACTTCTCGTTTAACTCGGTAATGCGCTGCACCAGCTCGCGAAGCTTTTGCATGAAGGCAAGATCGAGGTCGCAGGTGATGGGGCGAGGCTCGCCCACCTGCGCCAGCACAAATTTACTGGCATTGAAGAGCTTGGTGACCAGGCGCTTGCCGACTTTCAACACCTGTTCGTCGAAGGCGGTATCAACCCCCAGGCGGGCGCTGGCTGCCCAGTAACGCACGCCATCCGCGCCGTACTGGTCGAGCAGGTGCATCGGAGTCATTACATTGCCCTTGCTCTTGGACATCTTCTTGCGGTCCGGATCGAGGATCCAGCCGGAAATGGTGGCCTGCTTCCAGGGAATATTGTTCTCATGCAAGAGCGACTTCACAATCGTATAGAAGGCCCAGGTGCGGATGATCTCATGACTTTGCGGCCGCAGGTCCATGGGAAAGAGCTTGTGATGGCGCTCCTCGTCGGTCTGCCACTGCGAGGCGATCTGTGGAGTCAGGGAGCTGGTAAACCATGTGTCGAGCACATCGGTCTCTGCGACGAATCCGCGCGCGCGTCCTCTTTGGCCCTCATCGTAGCCGGGCGGTGTTGTGGTCGAGGGATCGACTGGAAGCTGCTGCGGCGGAGCAAGAATAAAATTGGAAAAATCGGGGTTCCCCTGCTCGTCAAGCGGATACCAGAGAGGAAATGGCACGCCGAAAAAGCGCTGCCGGCTGATACACCAATCCTGCTGAAGGTTTTCCGTCCAGTTGCGGTAGCGCATGCGCATGAAGTCCGGGTGCCAGGCGATGCGATCTCCGGCTTCCAGCAGCGAGTCTTTTTTGTCCAGCAACCGCACGAACCACTGCCGGGTAGTTATAAATTCAAGAGGCCGGTCTCCCTTTTCAAAAAATTTGACCGCGTGTTCAATCGGCTTGGGCTCCTCGGCAAGCGGCGCCTCCGGACCGGTGGCAGCACCCGCCGGTTCGCGCAGCATCTGGACGATGATTTTTTGCGCGCTCTTGACCGTTTTGCCGGTCAATTCCTGGAAAAATGCGTTGGCCGCGTCCGGATTCAGGCTCTCCCAACCTTCCTGGCCGAAAACCACCGGCATCATGCGTCCATCCCGGCCCAGGATTTGGCGCAGGGCAAGCCGGTTTTGCCGCCACCAGAAAACGTCAGTGGCATCGCCAAAGGTGCATACCATCAGGATGCCAGTCCCTTTCTCCGGATCGGCCAGATCGCTGGGAAAGATGGGGACGGGAACACGGAAGAGCGGAGTAATGGCGCGGCGTCCGAACAAGTGTTTGTATCGCTTATCGTCTGGGTGCGCGGTTACGCCCACACATGCCGGCAGGAGCTCAGGGCGGGTAGTCGCGATGGTGAACTGCTGCTCCGACCCCTCGATGCCAAAGCGCAGATGATGTAAAAAGCCCGGAATCTTGCGGTCTTCCACCTCCGCCTGCGCCACGGCGGTCTGAAAATCGACGTCCCACATGGTGGGAGCTTCCAGGTTGTAAACGTGGCCCTTATCGCATAAGTCCAGGAAGCTGAGCTGGGCCAGCCGCCGGCAGCGTTCGTCAATGGTCGAGTATTCCTGCGACCAGTCCACGGAAAGGCCGAGCCGTTGCCAAAGCTCCATGAAGGCCTGCTCGTCCTGACGGGTCAGTTGCAGGCAAAGCTCGATGAAATTCGCCCGCGAGATGATTTTTTGGGGATTTTCCTTCTGCTCCTTCGGAGTTGCGGCCTCCAGCTTCAGGCCAGGCTGGTAGGGGGCGCGGGCGTCACAGCGCACGTGGAAGTAATTCTGCACCCGCCTTTCGGTCGGCAATCCATTGTCATCCCAACCCATGGGATAGAAGATGTTGCGGCCCCGCATCCGCTGATAACGCACAATGATGTCGGTCTGGGTATAGCTGAAGACGTGGCCGATGTGCAGAGAGCCTGAAACCGTAGGCGGAGGCGTGTCCACGGCAAAGGTTTCCGCGCGCGGG
>CAYTQA010000244.1:0-5008 GCA_964439495.1 uncultured Terriglobales bacterium
TCGTTGCCCACCTCACGAAGCTGCGGATTGGCCTGCTTGAGCGACTGTATGAGGTTATGGGTCTCCTGATCAAGGCTCGCATTCGGGTCCTCAGCCTCATATCCGTCAATAATGGCCCCGTATGCCACCGCATTCTGCCCGTTCTTGTCTTGCCCCACCCCGCCTTCAGGGGCGATGGTGACTGTGGAATTTGCGTCGCCATAAGCCTGCCAGTTCGAGGGATATTGGATGGTATAGGCGGAATGCTGGAGCTGCTTGAAGCTGCCATTAGGCTGGCCGATGGTGTTCGACATCGGCCCTCCATTGCTCGCTCCATTGTTCGCCGCGTTTCCCTGCTTCTGCTGCTCCGCAATCTGCTGGGCGGTAAGCGGCTTCATTCCCATCGCCATCCGCTTGATGTTCTGGAACTCAGGGCTGTCCTGACGGTAATTAGGGCGGGCCGGCAAAGTCTCCAATTCCTTGGTTACGGACTCATATCGGTTTCCCGGATTGGGATGGTCGCTGAAGAATTGAGCGCCATTGGCGCCGCCCTGCTGCTCCAGCTTCTTAAAGAAATCGGCCATGGCATGGGGGTCGAAGCCGGTGTCATACATGATGTCGGTGCCGATCAGGTCGGCTTCGTTTTCGTTCTGACGCGAATTGTGCAGAAAATAGGAGTTGGCGCCAAATCCTATGCCGGCCCGGGCCAGTGATCCGATGGTCCCGCCGCCGAGAAGCGCCCCCAGAATCCCGAGTCTGAACTGCGCCTTGGCCTCCTTGACCGCCGCCCGCATGGCATGGCGCTGCACCACGTGCGAAGTTTCATGGGCCATCACGCCGGCAAGCTCGGCCTCATTGTCCGCCGCCTGAATGGTGCCCAGATTGATAAAAATCGGGCCTCCGGGCAGGGCGAAGGCATTGATCTCCTTCTGATTCACAACATGGAAATTAAACGGCCATTTATAGCCCGGGGCATGCGCAGCCAGGTCACGTCCCAGCCGCTGTACATATTGAGTGATGGGACTGGAGTCCGGTAAGATCGGAAGCTGCTTATAGACCTGCTGGGCCGCCTCTTGGCCCATCTGGATTTCCTGCTCGTAGGTGACGCCGCCGACGGAGCCGGTGGTTGGTTTATAGCGCGCTTCCAGCAGTTGCGGATAGGCCAGCATGCATGCAAGCAGAAGCGCAACCGCCTGCGTGGCCAGGGAACGTTCTTTCATCTTTCTCTCTCCCGCCGTCGGATTGGAGTTTAACGCCCACTCCGAATCGGCCTTACTCAGTCTGATGTTTTCCGCTGCTATGCTGTTGTAAACCCTTGAAGCGGTTGCAAGTTTCGGGTCCTTTGCGGCAGGGTTAAAACGATGTCCTGTTACATATGTTTTCGAAATCGCAGCATGGATTATTCACCACAAGAGACACAGAGTCACAGAGGATTCGGAATCGATTGGGAATCAAAGATGATCATCTAATTGATTCAGTCCACAATCCATCCCTCAGTCGAGACCACTCTACGATGCCGAACTTCAAGCAGCTATACCATCGGTTCCGAAACATAAGTTCCCCCAAACACAAAGACGGGAAGCGCATTGCGCTTCCCGTCTTTGCACCTATCGTTCTATCTACCGACTACCTACCGAACAGAAAAATTATTTGTCGAAAGAGGTTGGGTCCCGTTTCAACCCGGTACCCGGCCTGACGCCGGCTGAGCGTCCCATTCCCGAGCCGCTGGAAGTAGCGGCAGCCATCTCCTGCCCATATTTTTCCAGCAGGACCGGAACCAGCGCGCCTTCGGCTTCCTTGACGAAAATCAGCTTGTTGGCGGCGTCCATGTCGATGCGAACAAAATCTCCCAGCTTGAGCTGTCCGGTTGCAACCAGATTGGCCAGCGGAAATACCACATTTTTCTCAATGGCACGCTTCAGGTGGCGGGCGCCGTATTTGGTGTCTGTGCCCTCTTCCAGAAGGAATTTCTTCACCCTGGGCGTGCAGCTAAAGACAAACTGGGCGTTGCCAGTGGCCTGCAAAATGCGCTGCTGCACCATCCCAAGCTCAATTTCCAGGATCTGCTCAAGATGCTCGGATTTGAGGGTCTTGAAGACCACTACCTTATCAATGCGGTTCATGAACTCGGGCGAGAACTTGCGCCGCGCCGCTTCAACGGCGGTACGGGTAATCTTATCGTCAAGTTTGGCGTCAATTTGAGTATGCTTGGAGCCAAAACCCATGCCTCCGCTGATCAGATCGTTCATCTCGCCGGCGCCAAGGTTAGAGGTCATGATAATGACACATTGCGAGAGATCGACCCGGCGATTATCCCCCAACGTAAGCGTGGCCTTGTCCAGGATCCCCAGCAGCAGTTGCCACAGGGAGTCGCTGGCCTTCTCGATTTCGTCAAAGAGCAGCAGCGAGAGTTTGATTTTGTCGGTATGCCACTGGTTAAGGGCCTCCTGGGTCAGCAGCGGATGGGTCTCCCGGTGTCCCAGGTATCCCGGAGGAGAACCGATCAGCTTGGCAATCTCATGGCTGTGCTGAAACTCGGCGCAATCAATTTTGATCAGCGCCCGGGGATCGCCAAACAAACACTCCGCCATGGCCTCGACAACCCGCGTTTTTCCCGATCCCGTGGGTCCCAGAAACAGCAGGTTTCCAATGGGCCGGCCGGGAGGGTTCAGGCCTGCAAGAAACATTTGATAAATTTCGGCGACTTTTTCGATTGCGGGTTCCTGACCTACAATTTTGCGGCGGATATTACGCTCAAAATCTTCAGCGTCACAACTCCGGCGAGTAGGATCAAGGGCGGTATTAAGACCAGTTTTCATTTTTTAAGGCCCCTCACATATCGGGCCGGTCATCCTCAAATATACAGAGGGATGACTCTAATTGGGTCAGATACAAAAAGAGGTGTGCGGAGTTGTTCCATTTTTCCACAGTTGACCAGCTATTTGCATATTGATAGAACAATTTCTCCATCCGGGCCAATGATTTTCGTTGGATTACCGTGGTAACTGTTTCAATACCCCGCGTCATATAGGCAAAATGTAACTCATGGTATAGTCACCCCAGGTTTAAGCATCTCTCGTTGGGACGATACCGTGCACAGATTGATACCCCGCCTGTCTCTGATCACTTCCGCTTTTCTTGTGATTTCATGTTTGTTTTCTTCAGGATGCAATCGGCTTTCCCTGCCTGCAGCGGCCCAGAATACGACCGCTGAGGAGAAGCCGCAAGCTGCCCTGGGAACATCCGGCGATGCGACCAATGCTGGCAACCTCAATTTTCAATATACCGCCAGCGCCGGCGAGCCGATTTCGGCGGTCGCGCATCGCTTTCTCCCGCAGTCTTCCCTCATGTTGGCCAGCGAGCTGGAGAGCGCGATTCGCCAGCAGAACAATTTAGGCAAGGCCCTGTACCTTAAAAAGGGCCAGCAAATCGGAATCCCCACCCTGGAAAAACAGCCAGTCGTGGAGCATTCCGTTCCCATGCCGAAGGATGAAGAGGTCCGCGCCATCTACCTGACCGGCTCCATGGCGGGCAGTGCCAAGGGACTTGAAATCGTAAAGCGGTGGCGGCAGGTCGGCGGCAATGCGGTGGTCTTCGATATCAAGGACAGCGATGGCAGCCTGAGCGTGGATTTCCAGCATCCGCTGGCCCCCAGGAGCACGCATCGCCCGATTCCCAATTTGCCTAAGTACGTGCGCTATCTGCATTCTCTTCAGTTACATGCGATTGCCCGGATTGCGCTTTTCCGGGATGAGCATATCGCCCGCGACCATTCTGAGCTGGCCGTCCGCTCGCGCAGCACCGGCCAGCCATGGCGTGAAAACGGCAAGCTGGTCTGGACCGATCCCTCGAATACAAAGGTCCAGGATTACGACCTGGCGCTGGCCAAATGGGTGGCCACTTCCGGGGCCGACGAGATTCAGTTCGATTATGTCCGCTTCCCGGCGGAAGGCAATCAGAAGGACGCAAAGTTTGCCTTTGAGACTGAGCATCCCACATGGAAGCGTCCTGACGTGCTGGTCAACTTCCTGGAGCGCGCTTATGGCGAATTGCACTCCCAGGGCGTGCTGCTCTCGCTCGATGTCTTTGGAGTCATGGCCTGGCAGCGTTCGGTCGACCTGGCGCATACCGGCCAGGACATCGCGCGCATGGCCCATTATTGCGATGTGCTCTCGCCCATGATCTATCCATCCCACTTCTTCGGCATGGACGGCTATGCCCATCCTGGCGATGCCCCGGAGCACTTCATCGGCATGTCCATGGAGCGATTTGAAAAAGTGACGGCGGGCAGCGGCGTGGTGCTGCGTCCGTGGCTCCAAGCCTTCGCATGGCGCACCAAGACCTATTCACCGGAATACATCCGCAAGCAGGTCAGCACATCCCACGATAATGGCGGGATTGGCTTCCTCTTCTGGAACGCCCGCAACGACTATTCCAAGCCTTACGCGGCGATGCCGGAGATGGCAGCCAACAGCAGCAAGTATTTCGGCAAGGCCGCGCCCAAGGCGGAAGTAAAGCCCCAGGACGTGAAGCAGGACGGCAATACGGAGAAGAAAACCAGCGTCCCCGGCGTATAGATTTAATTTTTACCCCGCAACAAAAGACACGGAGGGAAGAAGTTGCTCTTCCCTCCGTGTCTTTTTTGGGCCGTCCGCCTGACCGCCGGCGCACTTCCGCGCTAGATCAAACCTCACATCCGCCGCTTCGCCATCCGGTATAATGGAGCTTCGCCCGGTCATCACATCAGGAACCGCTCTTTAAAGGCGCAAAGCCCGTAAATATGTGGTCCCGGCTGAAGATTCGATGGAAGGAGCAGCAATGGCCATTCCCAAGTCAGAGAAGATTTGGCACAACGGTAAATTGATCCGCTGGGACGATGCCCAGATCCACGTGATGTCGCATGTGGTGAATTATGGCTCTTCGGTATTTGAGGGCGTGCGCTGTTATCAGCAGCCCGGCGGGGCCGCGATATTCCGCGCCAGGGAACACATGCAGCGGCTGTTGAATTCGGCCAAGATCTACCGCATCG
>CAYTQA010000245.1:0-5008 GCA_964439495.1 uncultured Terriglobales bacterium
CCCGGTAACTTCGCCTTTGATCACCAGGCTCTTACCGATTGTTGCCTGCTCCTGATTCATGGTGGTGCTGGTCGTACGGGGAGCGGGGGTATTCACCGGCTCGCTGGCGCTGGTTACGGGTGTTGGCCGCATGGGCTCGTTACTCGGCTGGGGGCTGGGGCTTGCACCCGGAGTATTCGCCGGGCTATTGGGTTTCCACATTTCTATTTCTCTCCTTTAAAAATCTCGGGCTCCATTCGCAATTATGCCGCAGGTGATGGTGCACGTCTATGGCCTAAGTTCAGACCCCGATGCAAATTGGCCTTAAATATAATCCTACTCTGCATTTGTCCTCTCCGCCGGTTGCGGAAAGATCAAGTTATAGGAGTTGAGACCACTGTCTGTCAGTGTAAATCTTCTCCGGCCTTGAGAAATTGTTATATCAGGCTTTGGCCTTATGCATCTGCTTTAATGAGCTTTAACATGGGTTACGCATGCCGAACGATAGAGAGATCCTGAAGAGAATTGAGCGCCAGCCGAACCGGACCATCGGCTACAAGCAGCTCATAAAAGAATTAAGGTTAAAAGGCGGCGAGGACCGGCGCGAGCTCGACGATCGTCTCCGCCGACTGGTCAGCCGGGGAGAACTGGTGGAAGTAGATCGCGACCGCTATGCCGTGCCTGCTGCTGCGGCCCAAAAAAATCTTATTGCCGGCTCGCTGAGCATGCACCGGGACGGCTATGGCTTTGTCACCCCGGACAGCGAAGAACTAAGGCAAAAAATCCAGGGCGACATCTACATCTCACCGCATGATACCGGGGCCGCCATGCATGGCGATCGGGTGCTGGTGGAGATCGCTGCGACCAGAAGCGACGGCCGCGCTGAAGGACGCATTATCAAAATTGCTCAACGGGCGCATCGCACGACCGTCGGCACCTTTCATTACGGCGACCAGTACAACTATGTGAAGCCGATCGATGAAAAGCTGACTCAGGTCATCATTATTCCCGAAGGCAACGAATTTCCGGAGGCAAAAAAGACCACCCCGGATGCGACCCCGCACCGGGTATTGGGCCGCGAAGCCCGGCGCGCTGAAATTACCGATCTGGAAGGCGTGGTGGTCGATGTGGAGATCACCGGCTGGCCTTCGGCCACGCACAATCCGCGCGGACGGGTCATCGAGGTGCTGGGGCATGAAGAAGATTTCGGCGTCGATGTGGAGATCGTTATCCGCAAGCATCATCTCCCGCATACCTTTCCCGACGACGTTCTCGAAGAGGCAAAATCCATTCCTGCACAAATCTCCAGGAATGTCCTTGAAGATCGACAGGATTATCGCGCGCTTCCCATCGTGACCATCGACGGCGAAACTGCCCGCGATTTCGACGATGCTGTCCTGGTCCGCCGCATGAAGAACGGGAATTTCGAGCTTCAGGTGCATATTGCGGACGTCGCGCAATACGTGACTCCCGGCTCCGCGCTCGACCGCGAGGCCTTCCTGCGCGGCACCTCCGTGTATTTTCCCGATCGCGCCATCCCCATGCTGCCGCTCGAACTCTCAACCGATATCTGCAGTTTGCGTCCGGAGCTGGACCGCCTGGTGCTCTCCTGCGTGATGGAGCTCGACCACGCCGGTGAGATTGTCGGCTATGACATTCATGAGGGCATGATCCGCTCCGCCGCGCGCATGACTTATACCAATGTATTCCGGGTCCTTGAAGGCGATGCCGGCGCGCGCCAGGAATACGCCCATCTGGTGGATGAGTTCGAACGCATGCGCGAGTTGGCGCTGCTGCTGAACCGCAAGCGGGTGAAGCGCGGGTCCATTGATTTCGATCTTCCCGAACCGGTCATTGAATTCGACGAAGCCGGCCTCATGCAGGGGGTCTCCCGCTCGGAGCGCAACTTTGCCCATCGCCTGATCGAAGAGTTCATGCTGGCGGCCAACGAATGCGTGGCCGGATATCTGGAGCAGCGCGGCATTCCGGCGCTGTACCGCATCCATGAAAAACCGGATGCGAAGAAGGTTTACGATTTCGAGGTCATTGCCGCGACTTTCGGCTACTCGCTGGGCGTGGGCGCGCTTCCGGTGCGGCGCATGCAGATGCACGCGGACCGCCGCGCCAGGCACGGCAACGGCCGCAATCCGCGTCGGGTGGAGATACCGCAGGAGGTCCACATCACTCCGCGGATGTACCAGAAGCTGACGCAGAAGATCGCCGGCAAGCCGGAGGAGCGCATCCTCTCATTCCTGATGCTGCGTTCCCTTAAGCAGGCGCGATACTCGGAGGAGAACCTGGGCCATTTCGCGCTGGCGACGCCCACCTATACGCACTTTACCTCACCGATTCGCCGCTATCCCGACCTGATCGTCCATCGTATTTTGAAGCAGGTATTGCAGGCGCCGGAAGAGTATGGCAAGCAGGCAGGCAGGCAATCTTCAGCAAAGCACGAGAAGGCCTCTCCCTGGTCCAAACGCCACAATAAGTCCGGACGGGAGATGCCGCATGATGAAGCCGAAGGACGCCGGGGCCGGCAGCATGACCGGGAAAAAGATACGCCAGGAGAAGGCCCCATTGATCAGCAGGAGCTGCATGAGATCGCTGTTGATACCAGCCGAAGCGAGCGCCGGGCGGACGAGGCGGAGCGCGAGCTGATGGAGTGGAAGAAGGTCCGCTTCATGCAGGACCGTGTCGGCGAAGATTTCAATGCCCTTATCATCAGCGTGACCAAATATGGGATCTTCGTCGAACTCAACGATTTGTTCATCGAGGGGTTGGTGCCGATCAATTCGCTGAACGACGACCACTACACTTATCGGGAAAATACCCGGCAGATCATCGGCGAACGCTCCGGACGCCAGTTCTCGCTGGGGGACCGCGTTCGCGTCATCCTGGACCGCATCGATCGCACGCAGCGCAAGCTCCAGTTCGCACTATTCGAGGAGCTCTTGCCCAAAAAGGGAAAGGCAGGAAGAAATCTCGCCAGGCAGAAGAAAAATCAGCGGCGAAAAGGGCGAAACTAGTCTCCGATCATGATCATGCATCAGCGAGGCCGCTGCGCGCCATAAAGCACAAACGCGCCCCACAGGAAAGGCGAGTGCCTGGCCCAGCCCTGTTGGCGCACCTGCTTGCGCGCCAGAAAGAGGGCCTTTGCGGGACCATCCGCTGGGCTGCCGCGAAGCTGGGTATAAAAAGCGGTCATCAAAGTAAGCGTGGTGTTTTTTTGAGCCTCCCACAATGACGAGATGACCGACTGCGCGCCGGCATGGAAGAACGCCTGTGTCAGCCCCACGATACCCTCTCCCGGAACCGGGTCCCGTTCCTCCCCCAGCGCGGATTGGCAAGCGGAGAGCGTTACCAATTCAGCATGCAGATTCAGCGCCGGAACTTCCGACATCGAAAGCAGCGCGTCGCTAAAGTTGCCGGTGTCAGAGGACAAGACGAGGCTCGGCTCCGGAAATCGGGAGTAGGCAAACGCATGCACGGAGAAATGCACGTAACGATACCTGGCGAGATCGTTGCGCGACCCTCGCTCCAGCAGGAGCTTCTTGTTCGCGCACGCACGGGTAAGAATGTCCACGCACTTTTTACCCGCCCCGAACACTTGCGACACTTTGTCGACCTCTACCTGATCATTCAGATCTCCGGCCTTGAACTCGCCCACGCCAGGGACCCGAAGCGGGCTGGAAAGCGAGTCACCCACAAGCAGCAGGTCCGATGTCCAGCGCGCGGAATGAGCAATGGTTTTCAGCTGCGCCAATGCTGTCGCCGAGGGAGAATAGCTGGTAATGTAACGGTCCGCCAGAAAGTGGCCATCGTCGCTCTTCAGGATTTCGAATGGCAGCAAATAAAGCGCGTCGTCAGGAACAATCATGAGTCTCGGGCCCTCTGCTGACGCTCCGGGCGGAAGATGCGCATCGATCCAATGCAGTGGCTCGACCAGGAGGGTCGCGTACAAACGACGGGCGAGTGGGTCGTCGTATGTCTGAAAATCTGGTACCTCCATAGGCTGGCGGAGTTTCACCACCATGGAGCGCAATTCCTCGCGGCCGAGATTAAAGCGGAACCATTCGCCTTCGCCGCTCCTCGTGCTCACCCAGCAATAGACCGCGTTGGAGGTCACCATATACTCGATCAGCGCATCGGCGCCGCCCAATTCAGGCATATCCTTCATGCGAATCGGATCGGGATAGAGCAAGGCCGCCACGGCGGGATTGACGGCGCGAATCTGCTGCACATTACTTTCAAGTTGCCGGCGCAGGTCGGCCATCCGGGCCCTGCGGGCCTCCATCGAGGTGGCCTCCGGGCGATTCGCCGGTAACGCATCGACTTCGAGCACGGCCTGCAATGACGCCCTGGTCTGCCGCTCCTGATCGAGCAATGGGGCGAGTCGTTTGTCCCTGACGTTGTACGAGGCGGCCAGCGCAGGCCCCAGCCGTTCCACGAAAGTCCGCGCGCGGGCTGCTTCCGCAAAATGAAACGCGATCGCCCGCGCATCGGCGCCATAGCGCGTCAGCTCCGCCGGAATCTTCAGGCCGGATGCATGCTGGCTGTCGAACAACACATCGACCAGATCGCCGTATATCTCCACCGTCGATTTAAAAACGCTGCGCCGGAAGCGGGGCCCATCCACAGCGGTCCGAAGCTGCTCGATTTCCGGAACGGCTTTCCCCATCTCGCACAGCGCCTCATTGTACATCGTCAGCATTCCGAGTTGCGCGCCCAGCGCAGCGTGAAATTGGATTTCTCCTGTCTGGTCGGCGCCGGGAAAGAGCTGCTGTCCCGCAAGGCAGCCCTCCCCGAAGATCTTCAGCATTTGCAGGTTCTCCCCTGCTGTGCCGAAGCCAAACTCAAGGTGTTTTATCCGGGCGGTGAATTCCGTTCCCTTGTCGCTGCTCTTTGCGTATTCGGCGATCGCGAGTGGCACGTTGCCGCGCGCATACTCCAGGTCGCCCTGTGTTTTGGCGACGGTAATCGCCCCATCTGTGTCTCCTAATTCCTGGGCTAGTCGCATGGCCCGGCCCAA
>CAYTQA010000246.1:0-4947 GCA_964439495.1 uncultured Terriglobales bacterium
AAGAGGCCGCCCATACCGAGGATCGCAACCTGCGGCTGGTTGATGATCGGGGTCCCAAATTGCGGGCCGAAGATGCCAGGGTTGGTGATGGTGAACGTCCCACCCTGTATTTCGTCCGGCTGCAACTTTTTTCCGCGGGCACGTTCGGCGACATCGTTAATCGCGCGTTGCAGGCCGAGGAAGCTGCGCTCTTCCGCCTGTTTCACCACCGGCACAATCAATCCCCAATCGAGAGCGACGGCGATGCCCAAGTTGATGTTCTGGTGATAGCGGATGCTATCGCCTTCGACCGAGCTGTTGATGATCGGCATGGCCTTAATGCCGGCGATCACCGCGCGGGAGATGAAGGGCATATAGGTGAGCTTTACGCCATTGCGCTGCTCGAATTTGTTGCGCTCGCGGTCGCGGAGCTTCACGATGCGGGTCATGTCCACCTTGAAAACGGTGTGGACGTGCGCGCTGGTGCGCTTCGATTCCACCATGCGCTGCGCGATAATGGCGCGCATCTTCGACATGGGGACCAGCTCGCCGGGGACCGGCGCCGACATTGGCGCGGGCGTTTGCGGGGCCGCCGCCTGGGCTGGCTGATAGGACGGCTGCTGTGGTTGCGGCTGCTGATATGTGGGGGCTGCCGCCGCCGGACGCTGTGCCTGCGGCTGCGCCGCTCCGGCCCCGTGCTGCTGCAGGAAGCCGAGGACGTCGTCCTTGGTGATGCGTCCGCCCATGCCCGAGCCGGGCACCTGATGCAGATCGAGATTATTGTCCTTGGCTATCCTGCGCACCAATGGCGAGGAGCGAAGGCGCTGCCCTTCGCCGCCGCCCACGGTAGTGACGGTTGCCTGCTGCTGCTGCACCGCGCGTTGTTCGCTGGGGCGGGCCGCGGGCTCGACGTCCGCCCGGTCGCGGCGCGTGGTATCAATCTCGGTTTCGCCTCCGGCACTGGGCGAGGCAGGAGCGGTGGGACGTCCATTGCCGCCAGAAGGCTTTCCGCTGCCGCTGGAGGGTTTTCCGCCTTCAACGCGGCTGGGGCCATCGGTCGCGGCGGTACTCTGCGCGCCTGCCGCTTTGGCCGGTTCCGGTACCGGAGTCGAAGCGGGAGCGCCTTCGGCGTCGATCACGCCGACCACGGTATTGACCTGTACGGTCGTGCCTTCCTGCACCTTGATCTCTTTCAGGACTCCACTGGCGGGAGCGGGAATTTCCGCGTCCACCTTGTCGGTGGAGATCTCGAAGAGGGGCTCGTCGCGCTGGATTTTTTCGCCGGCTTTTTTAAGCCATTTGGTGAGAGTGCCTTCGAAAATGGATTCGCCCATCTGAGGCATGATTACGTCTGTTGGCATGAGTTCCTTCCACTAATCAGATCTGACGGGATAGAGCAACCTGCCATTATAAATGCTGGAAGAGGATTTGCGCTTGCCCGGGGAATTCCGCGGCTAACGCCGGTTCAGGCCGCTCAACCCATTCAACCCACTCATCGGGGGCGGGGCGCTTTCGATCTGCTGGTTGAGCCAGCTATCAAGCTCGGTCTTAACGGCGGCAGAAAGAGGACCGAACTTCACGCCGACATCGGAGTTCCGGTTGGAGGCGACAAACTCGCCCCTCACCTCGATGGTTTTTGAATTGCCCGGCAAAACAAATTTAACGCTGACGCCGCCCACAAGGGCAGGGGTGCGCTGCAGCTTGAGAGACAAGCCGCCTTCACTGATGTTGTTGATGGAGACCTCCGCATTGCGGACTTCTCCGTAGGAGACCTGGGCGGGAATGGAGACGGGTGCGCGGAAGTAGCGGCGGCGCTCGCGCATAATCAGCCCGTGGGCGGCCCGCAGGCTGCGGGCCGCGCGCTCAAGGGAAATCGGCTTTTCCAGGACGAAATTAGCGCCCATTTCAAAGGCGCTCTTCATCGTGGTTTGCCGGGTCACCGCAAACACAATGGAGCGCTGGTTCGATTTGCCGGCGCGGAGTTTGGGAATGATCGAAGCACCTTCCGCAATATCATCGACATCGATGATCACAGCGTCGAATTTTTGCTTTTGGAGCGCTTCCGCCGCCTGGATGGCATTTGGGGTTTCGTTTACCTGGATGGAAACAGATTCCAGCGCGCGCCGCATGGTGCGCACCGCGTCCTGATCGCGAGAGATGAGAATGGCCCGTAGCATTGACAGTGATTTTCGCCCGAATTAGCTATATACATCAATGACAACAGCAGAGTCTACTGCCACTGGAACACGGCTATTAGTTATGTTGCATTAAACGCGACTTCCATAAAAATATTTAATGTCGAGCTCCATATCCCGTGCATTTACTCCATCATGGGCAGCCGGGCCGCGCCAATCAGCCCGGCATCGCTGCCCAGCAAGGCGCGGGTCACAATCGTGCCACGCGCTGCCGGTACCGGAAGAGTGCTGTCCGGCTCGGTTGCGCGATACACATAGGAACGCCGCCGCAGCTCCTGATTGAGCGCCGGAGAGAAGACCTCCCATGCGCTGGAGACGCCGCCGCCAATCACGTACATCTGGAGATTTAAAATGTTTACCAGGGCGCCGATGACAAGCCCCAGGGCGCGGCCAACCTGATCGAAGATGGCTTGTGCCTGCTTGTCTCCCTGAAGCGCGTACTGGAATACTACTTTGGCGCTGAATTCGGGGTTCTCGCTCATGGCGCGGGCAAGCTCCGGCGCCTGGCCGGAGGCGATCTTCTCCATTGCCATGCGCTTGATCGCGGTCGCGGAGGCATACTGCTCGACGCATCCGTGGCTGCCGCAGCCGCACTGTACGCCATCGAAGTACGCGGTGATGTGCCCAATCTCTCCGGCCATGCCGGTCATGCCATGCCAGATACGCTGGTTCAGGATAATGCCGCCGCCCACTCCGGTCCCGAGGGTAATCATGCACATGTCGGGGACATCGCGGGCCGCCCCCATCCATTTCTCGCCCATGGCGGCGCAGTTGGCGTCATTTTCCAGGACGACAGGGGTGCGCAGCCGCTTCTCGATCTCCTGCCGCACCGGATAATCCGCCCAGCCGGGAAGGTTGGGGGATTGGCGCACCGTTCCGGTTTCCATGTCAATGATTCCCGGCACTCCGATTCCCGTGCCGACGAGACGGTGCGAAGAAGAAAATTTTGCGCTCAGGCTGCGGATCGCATTGCACATTTCGTTTACGACGTGCTCGGGCCCGCGTTTTACCTCGGTGCTGGTGGAGATTACCTCAAGATGTTTCCCATTCCGATCCACGGCTGCGATCCGCAGGTTGGTGCCGCCGAGGTCTACTCCCACCGCAAAATCAGGCATTGTTTGTGCTTCCTCCAAAAACGTTTATTAGAGCACAACCTGCCGGATTGCGGCGAGTTGGCAGGCAAATGCAAACGCCTTTATCGTTTACAACGGGAGCCAGGGAAATGCGGACAAAAGGGTATTGTTAAAACATTCTCTGCATTTTTATTTCTGGCACTTCGGACAGTAATGAGTCCCCCGTCCCGCAACCACGAGGCGTTTGATGGGGGTCGCGCAAACCAGGCACGGTTCTCCGGTCCTGAGGTACACGCGATGCCGGAGCTGAAAAAATCCTTCGCGTCCTTCCGAGTCCACGTAATCGGAGACGGAGGAACCGCCCAGTCGAATGGCCTCGCGCAGCACCTCCCTGAGGGCCTTATGCAGACGCGCCAGCTCAGGCCGGGTGAGCAGACCGGCGCGCCGTTTCGGACGGATGCCGGCGCGAAATAAAGATTCGTCCGCATAGATGTTCCCCACTCCATGCAGCAGCTTCTGGTTGAGCAAAGCGCTCTTGATGGGGGTCTTACGGTTGCGGAAGAGCTTCACAAAATCATTGAGCGCGATTTCGAGCGGCTCCGATCCCGGCCCGGCAAACTGTTTTTCAGAGACTACGGACAGGCGTCCGAAACGCCTTGGATCGACAAAGCGCAGCTCGCGCCCGGAGGCAAGTTTGGCGATGGCATGGGTGTGTTTCGGGACTTCCGCAGCGGCCTCAACCACCAGCATGCGCCCGGTCATTCCAAGGTGGACGATCCATTGCGCGGAAGGACGCGCCGGCGGCTTCGCGTCCGGCTCCTGCGCGGCTTTGAGGTCTTGGAGGTCAAAGACGAGGTGCTTGCCCACGCGCCGCACGGTTTCAATTTTTGAGCCTTCGAGCGTTTGGGCGATCTGCCCGGGCGGGGACTTGAATGGCTCCTTGCTGCCGCTCAACCATACAGACTGGATCATATCGCCTGAGACTCGTTTGGCAAGTCCACGGGCTATGGTCTCAACTTCGGGCAGCTCAGGCATGGTAATAACAGTTTAGCCGACCAGTTGGATCCAATAGTTCGATTGCCGCAGCATGGGATGAACAGATAATATGAATAGTTACACCCATCCGATCTGTCCGGTTTGCCGGCCTGAGCACTCCCTGAAATTCAATTTTCCAGACGGGGCGGGTGTGTGATTCAGCGCTGCAAGGCGCCAACTCCGTTGGGGAGCCGTAAATTTGAGCACAGCACAAACAGTCGTCATCGTAGGGGCCCAATGGGGCGATGAAGGAAAAGGCAAGATCGTAGACGTTCTTTCCGAGAAGTTCTCCATTGTGGCCCGTTATGCCGGAGGCCATAATGCCGGACACACCGTCATCGTCGCCGGCAAGAAATTTGTATTGCAACTGGTGCCTTCCGGGGTGTTGCGCAAGGAATGCAGAAGCGTGATCGGCAATGGAGTTGTCCTCGATCCCATTGCCTTCCTGAAAGAGACCGCGATGTTGCGCGACATGGGGATCCAGCTCGATAAAAGGCTCTTTATCTCCAACCGCGCCCACGTGATTCTTCCCTACCATCGCATGATCGAGCTGGCGGCGGAGAACGCTCCGGGACGGGTGAAGATTGGGACCACCTCGCGCGGCATCGGTCCAGCTTACGAAGACAAGATGCACCGCAGTGGGCTGCGGGTATGCGACCTGTTCG
>CAYTQA010000247.1:0-4922 GCA_964439495.1 uncultured Terriglobales bacterium
GCGCGCTGCCGCGGGCCAATCGAAGAAGCAGCTTCTTGAGCTTCGGATTTATCATTTCGCATCTCCGGAGAAGCAGCAGGCGTTTGACAGCTTCCTCGCGCAGGCCGCCGTCCCCGCCTACAATCGCGCGGGCATAAAACCTGTGGGGGTCTTCAAGCTGCTGGCGAAAGACAATCCGGAGCTAAAACTCACCGCCGACCCCACCGATCTTTATGTGTTGCTGCCGCATAACTCGGCGGAATCGTTTCTCTCGCTGGGAAAGCGGCTCGAATCCGATAAGACATTTCAGAAGCAGGGGCAGCAAATTCTCAACGCTCCGAAATCCGATCCCGCCTATGAACGCTACGAAAGCTCGGCCATGCTGGCCTTCGATGGTTTCCCCAAAGTGCAGATCCCGGTGAAGGGTGCGAACCGTCTTTTGCAATTGCGTATTTACGAGAGTCACAACAAGGAGCGGAACCGGAAGAAGATTTACATGTTCAACCAGGGCGGGGAGCTGGAGATATTCCGCCAACACGGCATGACCGCCGTTTTCTTTGGCGAGACGCTGGCCGGCTCCAAGATGCCCAACCTGACCTACATGCTTGGCTTCGATAGCGAAGAGGCGCAAAAAGCGGCATGGGACGGCTTTCGCAACGATCCGAAATGGAAGCAGATGTCCAAATCGGAGGAATACAAGGACGTGGTTTCCCACGTCACCAACCTCATACTCCGTCCCGCTTCCAGCTCGCAGATTTAGAACAAAAAAACTGGTCCGACACGCACAGGCATGCCGGACCAGTTTTTAGTGCTCGAGGCCCTTCAATTCAAACGATCATATAGAAAGCACGGAGCATTCTCCGGTTGGGTTGGGACCCCGGTGGGCGGGGTCGCCCAGGGCACGTTGACGAAGTCGAAGAAGTCCGTCATGTCCGGTTGAGCGGCATCCCGCAGAGTGAGATGCTGCAGATTAAAGCGCTTTTCGATCAAGGTGAGAATCGCCGTGTAATCGGCATTCTTGTGCCAGACGAAATGTTTCTTCGTGAACGGAGAAACCACAATCAGCGGGACGCGGAAGCCGGTGCGGTCGAAATTCCCTGCTGGATCGCTGGGCTTCAGGTCCTGGGGAGGAATCCAGTCGGGGTTTACCGCGATGGGGTCGTCCCCTTTGTTCAAGGGTTTTACGTGGTCGTACAGGCCTCCGTATTCGTCGTAGGTGAGGAAGAATGCGGAGTCATGCCACGATGGGCTGCCCATCAGGGCGTTTATGATTCTGGCCACGTATACCGCTCCAGGCTGCACGCCATTGCCCGGATGCTCATCGCGGCCGCTGTCGAATCCCGGCTCGATGATCGCCACAGCGGGCAATGTGCCATTCGCCACATCATAGAAATAGTCATGGACTCCGGCGGCGCAGGGAGTGCCGGAATAACTGCAATCCACGGGCACGATGTGGCTCTGATTCTGCGTATACGATGGAAACGCGCTATAGGTCGTGTTTGGCTGCTTGCTCGCCAGGCTTACATCCGAGTAATAGATCTTCCAGGAGATACCCGCCGCATTGAGCAGGTCCCAGATCGTGTTTACCGGAATCCCGTTGCTGGTGAGGTGGGCATATCCGTGAGATGTTGCCGCCATGGAATAGAGACGACTGGACGGGGAGTTTGTCGGTATGGGAGAAAACCACCGGTCGGAGGTCCCAAACTGGCCAGCCATGTAGTAGTAGTAGGGAAGAATGGACTGGTCATAATATCCCATCACCCGCGCCCCGCGAACATCGAAGTAGTGGAAAACATTGCTCAACGAGGTGTTGTTAAATTGAGCGAACCCCGCTCCAATGTGCACGAACCCATTTCCCAGGTAAGTAGACGAGGCAGGCTCATCGCGGTTATAGGACGCGTGACTCTCCAGCCAGTCTGAGGTCGCGTCTTCCACGCATTGGTCTTTATAGAGGAATGTGTTTACCAACGGGTCAGTTTGGCCCGGCTGGGGAGTACTGACGTGTCCCTGGTTCTGGTCCGTGATGGTAACGGTTGGGAGCGGCGCCGTGGCCGTGGTTGTGGGCGTCGCCACTGTCACAGTGACCGATGTTGTTAGCCCGGTGTATGAAGTCAGGGTGTAAGTAGTCGTCGCGGTTGGCTGCACCGGGATCCTCTCATGCGGGCCATAGGGGAAGGTGCTTCGCACATCCGGATTGGGAGAGATGGTGACGGTAGACAGATCTGTCGTCGCCCAGGAGAGCATCGCGGTGCCGCCTGGAGCAATGACCTCCGGACTTACGCCGGCCAGAATAGTTTTTCCGGAATCCGGGGTCACTCCAACTACAATCGACGACTCCGCTGTGCCTCCGGGACCGGTTGCCGTTGCAATATATTTGGTCGCAGTCAAGGGCCTGACGCCCGTGGGCGCGCTTCCGCTGAGGGTGCATGGGCCTGTTCCGCTACACGTAGTGGTGAAAGTCTGTCCGCCTCCACTCACCGTAATTTGCGTTGCATTGGTTCCAGACCACGCTAGGGCAGCATATGCATCGGCGGGATTGGTTGGGGCAACGAATCCTGTAGCATCCAGGGTATCCACATCCGAAGGGCCACCCCAGCCATTCGCCACGCGATACGTGTTGAGCTTCGCGAAATAGTGATCGAAGGAGCGGTTTTCCTGCAACATGTAAATAATGTGATTAATTGCAGTAATGTCGGGCGGCCCCGATGGAGTCGGTGTTGGCGTTGGCGTCGGGGTGGGAGTTGGCGTGGTGGGCGTTGGAGTCGGCGTCGCCGCGCTAGCGGGCACGGGAACCAGGCCTCGGCCGCATCCAAGCTGAAAAGCACAGAAAAGGGCGACAAAAACCAGGTTCAAGGCCCATTGAAGATGTTTTTTACGTGCGAATGTCGTACCTGCCATATCCCACTTAGAAGCAGCGGTTCAGATGTGAGTTGCTGCAAAAATAGGGGTTACGTGAATGTAATGTAAAAATTGGAAAGGCGATGCGGGTAGCCCACAAGGGAATCAGAGAGGAGGGGCTGTCTTTGATGGTTTAAACCTCTGAAAATAAATAACTTGGTTATGATCGCGCTGGTCTGTGAAAAGGCCTGTTGGAGGGCGGTGATTGGCAGAGTCATCCCGCGGAAGCGTGAGCTGGCTGTGGATTAAGTAAACAAAAGAACGGCGAAATCAGGGAATTTACACACACAAAACTCTTGTGGGCAGTTCGCTAGTACGCAACTCTGCCCCACGGTTACGATGTTCCGCAGCTTAGAACTGCTGGTACGCGCGCCAGATCCAGATGCCGGCCATCACTACCAGCAACATGCCGGAAGCGGCGCCGAGCAAACGGACCAGTGGCTGGAGCTTTTCCATCCTTTTATGGAGCTCCACCTGTTCTTTTTCCATGTGCGAGTCGGCGTCGCTCAGGAAAAGCTGGTCATCTTCGTGCATGACCAGAGTGCTGCGATAGATCATGAGTACAATGAGCAGCAGAGTTACCGCACCCCAAACTATCAGCAGTAATTGCATGGGAGACATGAATCACCTCGTGATTGTGGAACTCGGTCCCACCGTAGGAATGGTCCCGGGAGAGTTCCATCTGTGTTTCCGCCGGGTCGAGTAAATGGGGCCCTTCTTGCGGGGGATTATAGCTCTGTTTGCTCCTTTGTCTATTAAAATTTCTTACCTTAGACATTTTCAAAACAAATAATTGACCGAACCAACCCTTCCCGGTTGCGAGGCAGATGGGGATGCTGCCCTGAGATGGCCAATTCCCGTATCGCGGGTGCTCTTGGAGGAAGGATGGGGGGAGGCGGGCCGTTGGAAGGCAATCCAACGGAGAGGACGCAAAGCCGCTAATCCCATCAGAAACTGCTAAATCATCCAAAACCGCTAAACCACCACAAACAAAGAGGATTACGGTAGAAATATCCATAAAATTGCGACCGGAAGGCAGGCAGGAGAATCAAAAGATATAGCTGAAAATGCAGATGATCCCTTGTATAATTTAGGAAAGAATTCAGGAGAAGACATGGCCACGACCACGACCACACCCAACGAGACCACACAGCAGAAGAGCTATCCCTTCAATCTGACCCCCGCTGCCGTAGCCAAGGTGAAGGAGATCATGGGACAACAGGACCCGGTGCCCGCGGGACTGCGCATTGGCGTGGTTGGTGGCGGCTGCTCGGGATTCAGTTACAGCATGAGCTTTGAAAATTCGCCCGGCATGATGGACAAGGTCCTGAATTACGACGACCTGAAGGTCTTCATCGATGCCACCTCAATCATGTACCTGCAGGGCGCGACAGTAGACTATGTTGAGACCCTGGAGGCTGCGGGCTTCAAGTTCGAGAATCCGAATGTGAAGAGCACCTGCGGTTGCGGATCGTCCTTCAGCGTCTAAAGATCCTATCTAAGAAATTAAAAGCCTCGCCATGCGCGGGGCTTTTTTCATTTTCTAAATGCCAAAGTCGCCGGGACGCACCTCTGGGCTTAATGTGGTCCAATGGGCGCGGGAGTTTGTCCGGGCATTGGTCCTGGTCCGCCGGGCCCACCCATACCGGGTCCATTCATGCCAGGGCCGCCCATGCCAGGACCATTCATACCTGGACCATTCAGCCCCTGACCGCCCATTGGGCCAGTCTGCCCGCCTGGCATATTCCCTGGATTCATCCTTGGACCGCGCAGGCTAGCGTCGCGGGTTGGATCGTAGACGAATTGCCATTCATTGTAATGAGTCTGCTTATTGAGGACTTTGAGCGACTCCTCCTCGCTGGGGCTGGCCACGCCCACAATAGGTCCTCCGCCCAACAATTGGCCGCTGCCGGGCGCTCCAGTGGAATTTTGCGTGCTCGCCATTCCCGTGGGGCCCTGATTTCCATTTTGATTTTGAGTGGTTGAGCCAAATGCCGAGGACATGGGAGAGGTGGGATTGGATATCGGCATATTCGGGCCCTGAT